>NZ_JBOHGB010000124.1:0-22003 GCF_050699935.1 Actinophytocola sp. | reverse complement strand
CAGCAGAGTCATCTCGTAGGCGACCAAACCGATGTCGCAGTTCGGCGCGGCCAGCACCGCGAGGCACGAGCCGTCCGAGATCGACATCAGGAACAAGTAGCCGCGGTCCATCTCGACCACGGTCTGGTTGACACCGCCGGCCTCGAAGCACCTCGCGGCGCCCTGGGTGAGGCTGACGAGGCCGGAGGACACGGCCGAGAGCTGCTCGGCGCGGTCCCTCGGCAGGCCCTGGGACCCGGCGAGCACCAGCCCGTCGGCCGACACGACCACGGCGTGCGCCAGACCAGGAACCTGGCGGACGAAATCTGTGATGAGCCACCCGAAGCTTCCGGGCTGATTGGCGGACGGGGTCGTCACTCCTGCTCCTCGTCTTTACGGCTGTCCTCGGACCCGGACTGGTCACCAGCGTAGGCCTCGATGAGAGCGTGCCGGCCGCGCCGAACGCCCTGCTGGAAGCTTGACATGCGGCCACGGACGGCCTCGGCCGAGCGCGGTGGCAAAGGCGGAGCCGCTGGTGTCTCCGCAGCGGTCGCCGCATGACGCGGCGCCGCAGAGCCCGGCACGAGGTGTGCCTTGGGCACCCGCCTGGGCAGACCGGCGGTGGTCTGCGACTCCGGGGTGGCCTCCAGGAGGGCTTGCGCGGCGAGCCACCCGTCGTCGCCGGGCGAGGTCCACCCCGAGGTGGCCCCCTCCGGCGTCGCCGCCGCGTCGGGTTCCTGGGACGTCTGGGTGCCGTTGGCGCCCTCGGCAGGCTGCTGCTCCGGCACGACCACCGGCTGGTTCTGCGTGGCTCCGGTGTCGGCCGCCTCGAACCACTGCGAGAGCACGGCCTCGTAGACCGGCAGCCGCTCGGTCGGCGTGTCGGTGTTCGGGTGCGGCAGCGCGCTCGCGCCCAGCTGTGGGTAGCTCGTCTCGGCCGGCCTCGGAGGCTCGGGCAACGGCGTGCCGAACAGCGTCGAGGGACCGTCGGCGCGGCCGTTCTGCCCACCCAGCGCCTGCTCGATGGAGCCGTTCGCGGTCGTCGCTTCCGTCGTCTGCTCGCCGCCGGGACTGAACGTCGGGTAGCCGGCGATCTCCTCGGGGGTGCGGGGCTGGCTGGTGTCGCCATCCGGGCGCCGGGAGCCGAACGCACCCGCGATGCCGGCGTTGCGCACCGGGAGGCTGCCGGTGTCGGTGACAGCGGCCAGCGACGAGGTCGTCGAGGTGGCCGACATCGACCGGGACGGCGCGCCGATGGGCCGCACCAGCTCGGTCGGCACGTTGATGCGCGCGATCAGACCGCCCTCGATGTCCTCGTTGTCCCGCAGCCGCACGATGATGTTGTGCCGCTTGGCAAGCCGGGCGACCACGTACAGACCCATCCGCCGGGTCACCGAGACGTCGAGGTCCGGCGGGTCGGCGAGGCGGGCGTTGGCCGCATCGATCTCGTCCTCGGACATGCTGACGCCATTGTCGGTGATCTGGATGGCCAGCTCCTTCTTGCGGGTCATGGCCATCCGCACGAGGACCTTCTTCTCCGGCTCGGAGAAGAAGGTGGCGTTGTCCAGCAACTCGGCGATGACGTGCACGAGGTCGGAGACCGCGCGGCCCTGGACCGCGACGTCGGGTGCGATGGTGACGTCGATCCGGGTGTAGTGCTCGACCTCGGACACCGCGGCGCCCACGACCTCGGAGACCGGCACCGGACGGTTGAGCTGGCGGGACAGTCCGGTGCCGGAGAGCACCAGCAGGCTTTCCGAGTTCCGCCGCATCCGGGTGGCCAGGTGGTCGAGCTCGAACAGGCTCGCCAGCTGGTCCGGGTCCTGTTCGTCCTGCTCCAGCCGCTCGATCAGGGACAGCTGGCGTTCGACCAGCGCCTGGGACCGGCGGGACAGGTTGACGAAGATCGAGTTGATGTTGTCACGCAGCAGGGCCTGCTCGGTCGCCATCAGGATCGCCTGCTCCTGGACCGCGTCGAACGAGCGGGCCAGCTGGCCGGTCTCCTCGCGGGTGAACACGGCCACCGGCTCGACCGCGTGCTTCGCGGCCTCGGCCGGGTCCGGATCGGCCAGGATGCGCTGCACCGACGCCGGCAGCCGGCGGTTCGCGACCTCCAGCGCCTCGCGGCGCAGGATCCGCAGTGGCTCGAGTAGCGACCTGGTCACGATCGTCATCAGGCCGAGCGCGGCGAGCAGCGCGAGCAGCACGAACGCTGAGTCACGCCACGCTTCCTCGGTGGCCTGGTCGACCAGCGCGTTGGCGTCGTCGCGCAGGCTGTCGAGCAGGTCGGTCTCCACTGTGCGCATGTGTTCGAGCGTCGCCAAGCCGTCGTTGGTCAGGTCGGCCTTGTCGATGCCCAGCGGTAATCGCCTCTCCGCCGTGGAGGCGTCCGCGGCGGAGACGGCCCGCGACTTGATCCGCTGCCGGTTGTACACGTCGGGACCGGAGACGGTTTCGTTGAACAGCTGCTGCTGGGTGGTCGAGGCGTTCGCGCGGAAGTCGGCCAGCTTGGTAATCGAACTGGACTGCGCGTCGCGGATGCGCTGCAGGAGGTCGGCCGAGAACTGGCCGCGCAGGGCCGCGATCTGCAGGATCGCGTTCTCCCGACCGATGTCCTCCTTGGCCTCGGAGATCGACTGGATGACCGAGCTCTCGCGGAGCAGGTTCCGGTCGGTGACCGCGGTACTGATCTCCCGGCCGAGCTGGATCAGCGCGTCGAGCACGCCGGTGTACGCGCCGAACAGCGCTGAGTCTGGGTAGTTGGTCTGTTCCACGCCGCCCCGGATCGAAGGCAGCTCGGAGAGCGGTCGCAGGCCGATGTTGTAGCGGGTCTTCGCCGCCTCGTCATCGGTCTCCAGCGACGCGGCCGCCGACCGGGCCGAGCTGACCGCCTGGTCGACGAGGCCGATCTGGGTGTCCAGCTCGGTTCGCGTACCCTCGTTGTTCGCCGCGATCCGGGCCACTGCGAGAGTGCGTTCTTTCTGCAGCTCGTGCACCACGCTGGTGACGTTGCGGGCGAGCTCCACCTGGCTCACCGTCGCGCGGAAGTCGGCCGCGCGGTCCAGGTTGTCCTGGGCGCGCAAACCAACCAGCACCAGTGCCGTCAGCGTCGGGACGACGATGACGGCAATGACCTTGGTACGCAGCCGCCAGTTGCGCATGCTCAGGCGCATACCGCGCTTCATCACGTTCGCTCGAGGCGCCGCCGGGGGATGGCCGTACCCGGGGTTCTGCCGAGGCGCGGCGGCACCATAGTCGGCGCTCATGCCAGCACGAGGTGGGATATCAGTTGGGTCGGGCACTCCCACGCACTCTCCCTGGTTGTCGAGCCGGTAGCCGCCAGCTCGAACGGACAGGTACCCCAGTGAGGACGCTTTCCCACCGGGCGCCCCCACCGGTGACGCGCCCGTGCAGCTCCACTCCCCAGCTCCCACCACCGGAAAGCACACGCAAGATCATTGGGCGCGCTCCTTCACGCTTCGATGAACTCAGCCTCACTGCGGCCACAGAGGGTAGCGGAGCCTGCCCGCTCGTGTAATCCCTCCGGACGGGAGGGAGGGTAACGCGTCAGGGTAGGAAAAGGGTGGGAAAGTCACACGCGGACAACAACAATTTTCTCGATCGGCCCAGGAGCCATCGCGTTGCGCCGCCCAGCGGCACGTTGTGGCGGTCCGCCAAGTCCGAGACCTCAGGTACGAGCGTGCCAGCCCGTAGCCGGCCACCCACACCCAACGCGATCGACATTGCCACCACCGCGGTCACCGCCAGCGAGGTGCCGACCTCCGGCGGGGTGCGCGGCTGCGGTGGACGTTGTCGACGATGCGTCGGGCGCGGGCGGGAGAGCTGTCCGGACGTGGCGGTCCCATGCGGGGACTGCCGGACGGCCGCCCGTCACACTTGTTCGGCGGTCTGGTGGATGCCGCCTATCGCCGGGCGGCGACCGAGGGCAGGGCTGGGTGGCACCGCTGATGAATCAGCAGTTGCTGGAGAACGGAGCGGCGGCGGTGCGGCCGGACCTGGATCATGACCGGCAGGTACGTCAGCCTGGGCCGCAACGCGGAGACGGTCGCCTACGAGTACATCCGCCACTACTACGGGGACGAAGGATCCGCGGTCGCCCGGGCGGACACGTTGACCAACGCCGACGAGATCCATGCCGAGCTCGATCGGCTCGCCGAGGCAGGGGTCACCGATCTGGTGCTGTACCCGTGCTCCGCCGAGTGGACGCAGCTCGAGCTCCTGGCCGACGCCCTCGAGGACGTCCATCACCGACGCCCCGTTCTCGCCGTCACCAGAGCCTTGTACTGATAGGGAAGGACAACTGCCATGCGCCGTGTCGTCAACTCGACCTACGTCACCCTCGATGGCGTCATTCGGAACCGCAGGAGTGGCCGTCGATGGGCGGCTTCAGCGACGAAGGCAACCAGGTCCAGACGGCGTTGCTGGAGCGCTGCGACGCGGTGCTACTGGGCCGCCAACTCACCCCACCGAAGGCCGGTGTAGGCAAGAAATCGAACGACGATGCCCGTAGGCGCCGCAACGGTCGGCGAGCGTGGCCACCTGCTCATGGGTCAGGTAGCGGTGGTGGGAACCCAGGACGCGGCAGGCATACATGCTCGGCCGGGTTACTGCCGATCCGCACGTCCCGCACTGCCCACGCCATGATCTGCGAGAAACCCAGTGCACTTTGATTACAGAAGTACCCGACCACTCGCGAGCAAGATCGGAGATCCAGCGCTGCACATCGGCGTGGGTCACGGCAGACAGACAGACCGTTCCCCAGCGCGGCACGATGTGCGTGTCGATCGCGATCCGATACCGCGCCAATATGGACCTCGCCAGGTGGCTCTGCGTATCAAGCCAGCGTCACGCCCACTCCTCCACCGCGATCCGGCCGGCCTCCGGTGCGATGTAGGAGCCGGACTGGAGATCGTGCCCAACGGTGGTCGCGAACCGTTCGGCGTCGACCTTGCGCACAAAGCTATTCTTGCGCTGCCGGCCGTTGGCCTCGCGCCAGTGAACCAGCCACCGAGCACCGATGCCATAGCGGTCGGTCCGTTCCGGCTTGCCGTCCTTGCTGCGTCGGTGCCACCGGTCGTCAATGTCAGGCATGGCGCTATGCCTCCTGACCGTCAAGCCAGGCGTCCACTCGGACGCGCGGTAGCGAACATGCTTACCGACTCGGCGACCGGTCGGGCCGTAGCCCTTGGTGCGCCATTGGTAGAGCGTGTTGACCGGGACACCGAGGTAGTCGGATAGGTCCTGAATAGCAGTAGCTTCATCATGACGTGTTCCTTTCCTTTTGCTTCGACGCGCTCGCATGCGCGGCCGGCGAGGGCGCATTTCAGCCCTTTCGAGACTGTGACCGAGGAAGAGCTCGCGCTTGGCGTTCAGAGCAAGCTCCTCGGGCAGATGGGCCTCGTCCTCCTCGGCGGATCGCTGATCTCCGAGGGAGGCTCATTCACGCTCATGTCCGGCTACGTCCTCGACGATCTGATCCCGGAGGCGACCAGCTTTGCCGTCGCAAAGAGATGGCGCACCGGAGAGATCATCCGAGTATGGTGACGCCGGTCTTCGGATTGCTGCCGACAACCGATCACAGGCGATCACAGGAGGAAACGATGAATCTACGCCGGAAGGCGGTCCTGACCGCCGTACTCTTAGCCGCTTCAGCTGCCGTCGTATCGACGACGTCGGCTAGCGCGGGGGCGGCACGGCAGGAACTGGTCTGTCTGGTCACGGCGGCGGCATCCGACCATGAGCAGACGCTGCGGCGGCCGAGCGTCGTCGTGGACCGGCTCGTCGAGGACACCCGGTCCTACCGCGGTCGGTGTGTGGAGTACGGCGAGCGGGCCGATCTTGGCAACGGCGAGCTGATCGCCTACAGCCAGGCGGACGGATCTCGTCCAGTGTCGATCGGGATGATCATGACCGACGGCGTTCTCGACGGCCTGCCACACGACCCGCCAAACGACGGCAAGTGGTGCTTCGACAAGGACGGCAACGGCACGGTCGACCCGATGACCGAGTGCGTCGGCGGGTACGAGAACCAGCTCGAGCTCGGTTGGAATTTCCAGCGTAAGGTCGACTCGCCGTTCACCTACGTACTCGCCAACTGGAACCCCCACGGCCACATCCCTGTGGGGGTCTACAATGTGCCGCACTTCGACGTGCACTTCTATGTCAAACCGGACGCGGAGCGGACCGCGATCCGGCCAGGTCCCTGCCCGGTTCTGGTGAACTGCGACGACTACGAGCTGGGCAAGCGGCTGCCCGACGCGAAGTACCTCGCGCCGGACTTCGCCGACGTAGACGCCGTCGAACCGGGAATGGGCAACCATCTGATCGATCCGACCGGGCCGGAGTTCAACGGCCAGCCGTTCACCCACACGTGGGTCTACGGCGTCTGGGACCGCGAGGTGACCTTCTACGAGCCGATGATAACCCACGAGTTTTTCGATGGGTTGCGCACCGGGACGATCAACGACGGGTGCTTCGACTTCAAGCTGCCGGGTGCGTGGCAGGAGTCGGGCTGGTATCCGACGAAGTACTGCTTGCGGCATCGCGATAATCGCGGTGAGATCACGGTGTCGCTGGAGAACTTCGTCTACCGTCATGCGAGCTGACGAACCGAGGCTGCTTGCGGCGGCGACCACGATCAGGCACAACTGGCAGACCGGAGCAACCGTCAAACGCTCCCTGGTCGTCTACGGCCATTGACACCTATCGGGACTCACTCATCTGGTCTTCTTCCATGCCCGCAAGCGTCCCCAATCCGGCCGCTCGATCTCTTCTCGGTCGAGCGGCCGGATTGGGGGCCGACCGAGGTGGCAGCTGAGCTGAGGACCGCCAAGTCCACCGCGCGGGCGCTGCTGGGAGAGCTGACCAGCGTCGGGCTGACGGAGCGACTGCCGCGCGATCGCTACAGGCTCGGCTGGCGAACGTTGGCACTCGCGCGGACGAAACTGGCCACTTGCGGGTACAGCGAGGCAATCACGCCGACGGCGCGCTGGCTGGCGAGCCACTTCGGCGAGACGGTCCACATCACGGCATGGGAGCGCGGCCGCGTGCTGTACGTCGCCAGTGAACGCCCGCCCGGCGGTGTGGCCGCAACGGCGGAGCCCGTTGCCGCGCACCTGACTCCGCCGGGCACGGTGCTGCTCGCGGAGCGAGCCGGCGGAATCGGCAGCGGGCTCGAACCCGGCGAGCTCGCCGCGTAGCCGGTGTGTTCAGAATTTCTTCTCTTGTTCGAGCTCGCCGCATAGCTCTGTTGCGGCAGGTCCGCGCCCGTCCCGACCCGCCTCTCGGTGAGGTGAGTGTTGTGGGTGTCGACGATTTTCGCGTTGCGTAAGCGGTTGCGGTACGCAACAGTGCTCGTCGACATGGACACCCGCCGTCCGGTCGACGTGTTAACCGACCGGCGCGTCGACGCAACGGCGACGTGGCTACGCGCCCATCCCGAGACGCGGATCGTGTGCCGGGACGGGTCACCTGCCTACGCCGAGGCCATCAACCAGGGCGCCCCGCAGGCAGTGCAGATCAGCGATCGCTGGCATCTATGGAAGGGCCTCGGTGACGCCGCGCTCGAAGAAGTCGCCACACACAGCGGGTTGCTGGTCCAAAGCCAACCTGCCGATACGGGAAGGCAAGCGCGCGGCGACCACCCGCGAACGCTGGCAGCACGTCCACGACCTACTCGATCGCGGTGTGGGGCTCGGCGAATGCGCACGCCGGTTGAATCTGTCACTGAACACCGTCAAACGATATGCGCGCATTGATCAGCCCGAATGCCTGGTGCGGGCCCCGGCCTACCGACCAACGCTGGTCGACCCCTACCGAGAACACCTGCGTCAGCGCAGAGTCGAAGACCCCACAGTCCCCGTCACACCTGCTTGCCGAGATTAAAGCACTCGGCTACCAGGGCAGCTCGAACCTCCTGGTGCGTTACATCAACCAAGGCCGCCTCGGATCCGGGCCGGACCAGAACAGCCGAGCAGGAAACCTGATCACCCCTGCCAACGCCCCACCCAAGTCACCCAACGCGTGAGGCACCGGCACATCCCGAACCCAACCAGGACGCGTGACACCAGGATCGCCGCTCACCCACCGATCCTCCCCCTCACACACGACACCACCAACCGTCGGCCATCCCGACGACACCGCGAGCCACGCGCGTCCGCTACCAAGGCCCCTGGAGCCCTCGACGCGGCCAAGCGAACCATGAAGCACGCCTAAGACACGACCGATCAATCAACCGTGTGTTCGACAACTTCGGAGCGCGAAAAGTGCCACACGACCGTCAGAACAAGATCAAACAGCCCCGCTGCGGGCTCGTGATCAGGAGATTTGCTCCTCCAGTTGGACTCGAACCAACAACCCTTCGGTTAACAGCCGAATGCTCTGCCAATTGAGCTATGGAGGATCATCCCGCCGGCCGTCGACCGGCGGCCTCCAACTTTAGCGCATGCCCCAATCGAGACCCGAGCTACCCGGCGGACCGCGGCGAACTGGGGGAGGATGGCACCGGACAGCAGGTCGAGCCGTGGGAGGCGATGAAGGATGAAGGCGTTCTTGCTGGGCGCCGCGGTCGGTTACGTGTTCGGGGCCAAGGCGGGCCGTGGACGCTACGACCAGATCATGCGCACCTACCGCAAGATCGCCGATCACCCCGCGATCCAGGGCGCCGCGGGCGTCGCGCGGGCCAAGATCGGCGAGAAGACCGGGCTCGGCGAGCGGCACAAGTCCGCGTCGCACCAGAGCAACGGCCGGCGGAACGTGAGTGAACCCGTCTACGACAAGCAGTGAGCCGAAGACCCCCGCACCCCGCGACGTGCGGGGGCTTCCCAAGGCCCAGCTCCACCTGCACCTGACCGGCGCCATGCGGCCCGCCACCCTCGACGACCTGGCCGCCCGCCACGGCATCGCCGTCCCCGCGCCCCTGCCGGTCACCACCAACAGCTGGGCCGACTTCCAGGACCGCTACGACACCGCCCGCCAGGCCATCCGCACGCCGGCCGACATCCGCCGGGTGGTCGCCGAGGCGGCCGAGGACGACGGGGCCGACGGCTGCGGCTGGCTCGAGATCCAGGTCGACCCCACCTCCTACGCGCCCGTGTTCGGCGGGCTGGAACCGGCGCTCGAGGCCGTCCTCGACGCTGCGGCGCACGCCCCGACGCCGACCGGCGTGATCGTCGCCTCCAGCTGGGCCCGCTCCCCCGGACACGCCACCACCCTCGCCCGCCTCGCCGCCGCGTACGCCGACCACGGCGTGGTCGGCTTCGGACTGTCCAACGACGACCGGTACGGCGCCGTGGTCGACTTCGTGCCGGCGTTCGACATCGCCGCCGCGGCCGGTCTCCGTGCCGTGCCGCACTCCGGCTTCTACACCGGTGCCGAGCACGTCCGCGCCTGCGTCGAACACCTGCACGCCGCGCGCATCGGGCACGGCACAGCCTCCGCCGCGGACCCGGCCACCCGCGACCTGCTCGCGACGCGGCAGGTCGCGCTCGAGATCTGCCCGACCTCCTACCCGCCGTTCGGCGTGCACGAGCTCGCCGCGATCCCGTTTCGCCCGCTGCTCGACGCGGGCGTCCCGGTGGCGGTCGCGACCGACGACCCGCTGCTGTTCGGCGTCGGCCTGGCCGGCCAGTACGCGATCTGCCGCGACGTTCTCGGCCTCACCGACGCCGAGCTGGCCGGCCTCGCCGCCGCGAGCATCCGGCACTCGGCCGCGCCGCAGCCGCTCCAGGCCGAGCTGCTGCGGCGCGTCGAGGGCTGGCTCACGGACGGATCGCCACGACCTGGTACGGCGTCGTCGGCTCCGGCGGGGTGTTGAACCGCGCGTTCGGCAGGTACAGCCGTCCGCCGAACGCCCCTACCGTCGTGGGCACGTCGAACCGCTCGTCGGTGAGCCGGTCCACCACGCGGGCACTGCTCGCGGAGTGGTCCAGCCGCAGCACCGCCACGGTGTTCAACCGGTTCTGCACCACGTAGAGGGTCCGGCCGCGCAGCAGCAGGCCGTCGCCGTTCGTCAGCGCGTCGGCCAGCTCGACCCGCGTCGAGACGCCCGAGGTCGACACCCGGAACAGCTGGCCGGTGTTCGACTGCACGACGAGCAGCCCCTCGCCATCCGGGGTGCGGGCGATTCCGTTGGCGTTGAAGCCATCCTGGTACACGAGGTCGCCGGTGATCGGCACGGTCACGGCCCGGTCGGGCAGCTTGCCGTGGCGCAGCGGCAGCTTGTACAGCACCTGGTTGAGCGAGTCGGTGAACCAGGCGGCGGACCGGGTCAGCACGACGTCGTTGACGAACGACTCGCCGGACGCGAGCTGGTAGCTCTTGAGGATCTTGCCGGTCCGGGTGTCCACCACCCGGGCGTCGCCGGCGGCGCCACCCGACACGAACAGCCGGCCGCGGGCGTCGGTCTTCAGCCCGACCGACGGCGTGCCCGGTCCCTCGCTCACGATCGTGCCTCTACCGGTGATCAGGCTGGCGCGGTAAATCGACCCGTCGGCGAGCGAGCCGAGGTACGCGACCGGGCCGGGGCCGATCGCGATCCCTTCGGGCTGGAAGCCGTTCGGCAGGGCGATCGTGGTCGGAAAGGCCGGGGCGGCCACGGCGCTGGGCATGATCAGGCTGGCGGCGAGCACGGCGGTGAGAAGGGGAACTCCAACGCGACGCAACATCACGCATCCTTCGATCGACGCAAAAGGTCATCGGGTCTACGCGCGCGACCGCGGAAGGGTTCACCACGCGATCCGGGCGACCACGAAGACCCGGCGGAACGGGAACCAGGTGGTGCCGTCCGTGCGCGCCGGGTAGTCGGCGCGCAGCAGTGGCGCGAGCGCGGCACGGAAATCGGTCCACTCCCGCTCGTCCAAGGTGGACCGGATGGGCCGCAACGCCGTGCCGGTCACCCACTCCAGTACGGGGTCCGCACCGGAGAGCCGGTGCAGGTAGGTCGTCTCCCAGACATCGACCTCGCAGCCGGCGTCCACGAGCAGGCCGGCGTACGCGTCGGGGGCGAGCATCGCGTCGTCCTCGCGCAGCATCACCGGGGCGAGCCGGTCCAGCCACCGCGGGTCAGCGGCGAGCTCACGCACGCGCACGTGCGAGGGCGCGTCGAAGTTGCCGGGCACCTGGAAGGCGAGCCAGGCGCCGGGCGGCAGCCGCGTGGTCCACCGCTCGAGCAGCTCCGCGTGGCCGGGCACCCACTGCAGCACGGCGTTGGAGACGACCACGTCGGTGTCCGCGCGCGGGCTCCACTCCCGCACGTCGCCGATCTCCGCGGCGATCCCCCGCTCGCGCGCGGCGTCGACCATCTCCGGCGAGGAGTCCACGGCCTCGATGATCGCGCCCGGCCAGCGAGCGGCCAGCGTCTCGGTGAGGTTGCCCGGCCCACACCCGAGATCGGCGATGCGGCGCGGCGCGGCGGCCGGCACGCGGGCGAGCAGGTCGAAGAACGGCCGCGACCGGTCGTCGGCGAAGTCGAGGTACTTCGTCGGATCCCACATGGCACTCTCCAGTAACCGTACGCCCGTACTGTTTACGGTAGTGCCTGCCGGATCTTCTCCGCCACCTCCGAGGCCACCCGCCGCACGGCGTCGGTGTCCGCGCCCTGGTCGGGACGGACCTGCAGCACGATCCCGTCCCGCCCGGGAACCTTGCGCTGCACGAACCACGCCCCGCCACCGGGCAGCTCGCGGCGGTGCCGGGACCGGATCGAGCCGTTGACCCGGACGTGCACCACGTCCGGCAGCTTGCCCGCGCGCTCCAGCACGAACCGGGCCGGGCGCTCGTCGGCCAGCAGCACCGCGTCGCCCGCGCTGCCGGTCTCCCGCGCCTCGATCAGCTCGAGGACCCCGTTGCCCCAGGTGACCTTGCTGACCAGGTGCCAGCCGACCCGCCGCGGCCCGTCCTCCTCCGGCACCCACAGGCCGAGCGAGGTCGCGAACAGGTACCCACCGCCACGCAGCTCCGAGGACGCCACGACGTGCTCGTCGCGCTCCAGCTCACCGGCGAGTTCCTCAGGGACTCCGCCCCCGAACAGCCGCCGCCAGAACCCGGTCACGACATCCCGCCGGTCGCCTGCTCGCGAAGTGCCTTGTGCCAGTTCTCGAGCGCGACGAGATCGCCGAACAGCGTGCGATAGCTGTCCGCGTCCTCCATCGGGCTCAGCCGCTGCAGGCGGGACTTCAGGTCGGCGATCTGGTTCGCGACCACCGCCTTCTGCAGCGCGGCGATGAGGCTGCCGACGTAGCGCGCGTCCGGATCCGCCTTGTGGTGCAACGGTTCCACCGCGAGCTCGGTGACCAGTGACCGCACCGTCTGATGTGGACAGGCCTGGCTCGCCGCGTCGACCAGCGCCGGCCCGGACAGGCCCGACGACGTGCCGCCCACCGCGAGCAGCGCCTCGTGCAGCTCCCGGTACGCGGGGTGGGTGAACGCCTCCTTGGGCACCGAGCTGTCGTAGTACGGACCGGCCAGCTCGGGCGCCTGCAGCGCGGCCTTGAGCGCCTCGCGCTGCACCCACAGCCGCGGGTCGTTGCGCTGCGGCCGCGGCGGCCCGTCGACGTCCACCGCGAGCGCGCCCTGGTTCGGGTTGGCCGGCCTGGGCCGGCCGCGGCGCCTCTCGGCGACCGGGGCGCCCGCGCTCTCGCGGACCCGCCGCACGACCATCGCCTCGTCCTGCCAGCCGGACCAGAACGCCAGTTTGGTCGCGTACCCGTCGCGGCTCGCCTGGTCCTTGATCTTGGCCACCAGCGGGACCATCTCCCGCAGCGCGGCGACCTGACCGTCCACGGCGTCGAGGTCGAACTCCCTGAGCTTGGTGCGGATGGCGAACTCGAACAACGGCTGGCGGCGTGCCACCAGATCCTTGACCGCGGTCTCGTTCTTCGCCATCCGCAGCTCGCAGGGATCCATGCCGTCCGGCGCGACCGCGATGTAGGTCTGCCCGGTGAACTGCTGGTCGCCGTCGAAGGCCTTCATCGCGGCCTTCTGCCCGGCCTCGTCGCCGTCGAAGGTGAAGATCACCTCGCCGCGGAAGGCGTCGTCGTCCATGAGCAGCCGGCGCAGCACGCTGAGGTGCTCGTCGCCGAACGCCGTGCCGCACGAGGCGACCGCCGTGGGCACGCCGGAGAGGTGCATGGCCATCACGTCGGTGTAGCCCTCGACCACGACGACCTGGTGCCGGCGCGCGATCTCGCGCTTGGCGAGGTCGAGCCCGAACAGCACCTGTGACTTCTTGTAGATGGGGCTCTCGCTGGTGTTCAGGTACTTGGCCTGGATCTGGTCGTCGTCGTAGAGCCGGCGCGCGCCGAAGCCGACCACGTCGCCGCCGAGGTCCTTGATCGGCCACAGCAGCCGGCGGTGGAACCGGTCGATCGGCCCCTGCCGGCCCTCCCGGGACAGCCCGCCCTTGATCAGCTCCGCCAGCTCGAACCCGCGGCCGAGCAGGTGCTTGCTGAGCTTGTCCCAACCGCCCGGCGCGTACCCGCAGCCGAAGCTCGCCGCGGCGGCCTGGTCGAACCCGCGCTCGTCGAGGAACTCGCGCGCCTTGACCCCCTCCGGTGCGAGCAGCTGCTCGGCGTAGAACTCCGCCGCCGCGCGGTGCGCCTCGACGAGCCGGGTCCGGGTGCCCCTGTCCCGCTGCCGGCTCGGCATCCCGCCCTCGTAGGTGAGCTGGATGCCGACCTGCTCGGCGAGCCGCTCGACCGCCTCGACGAAGCTCAGGTGGTCGATCTTCATGAGGAACGCGATGACGTCGCCGCCCTCGCCGCAGCCGAAGCAGTGGAACGTGCCGTGCGTGGGCCGCACGTTGAACGACGGGGTCTTCTCGTCGTGGAACGGGCACAGGCCCTTCAGCGCGCCCCCACCCGCACGGCGCAGCGACACGTACTCACCCACCAGGTCGTCGACCCGGGTCCGCTCGCGCACCTGCGCGATGTCGCTCTCCCGAATCCGTCCCGCCACGGTGCCCGAGTCTAGGCGCGCGGTCCGACAATCCGCCGGGAGGTCATACGATGGGTGTGTGACGGTCAGCGACGATGTTCTCGCCGAACAGTTCGCCCAACACCGGTCCCACCTGATCGGGGTGGCGTACCGGCTCACGAGCACGCTGACCGACGCCGAGGACGCCGTGCAGGAGGCCTGGCTGCGACTGTCCGGATTGGACGAAAAGCGGCGCGCGGAGATCCGCGAGCTGCGGGCCTGGCTCACCACTGTCGTCGGCCGGATCTGCCTGGACCGGCTGCGCTCGGCCACCGCGCAGCGCGAGCGTTACGTAGGACCGTGGCTGCCCGAACCGATCGTCACCCCGTACGGCACCCCGACGAGTGACGATCCACTTGACACGGTCGTACGCGCGGACGAGGTGCGCATGGCGGCGATGGTCGTTCTCGACCGGCTGACGCCCGAGCAGCGGGTCGCCTTCGTGCTGCACGACGCGTTCTCCGTGCCGTTCGCGGAAATCGGCGAGATCCTCGGCTGCTCGGAGTCGACCGCGCGCCAGCACGCGTCCCGCGGCCGTCGCGCCGCCGCCGAGGCCGACCCACCGAAGCGGGTGGCGATCGAGGAGCAGCGTGCCCTGGTCGAGCAGCTGCTGGTGGCGATCACCGGAGGCGACCTGGACACCGTGGTGCGGCTGCTGCACCCGGACGCGGAGCTCATCGGCGACAGCGACGGCAAGGCCCGCACGGCGCGGCGGCGCATGGTCGGCGCGGACAAGATCTCCCGGTTCCTGTTCGGCCTGGCCGACGCGTACGGCGCGCACCGGATCCCCGCCGGCGACCTGGTGCTGGTGAACGGCGACCTCGGGATGGCGATCGCCGACGTGCCCGCGGAGGAGGGCTACCGGGAGATCAGCCGCCGGGTGGCCGCGTTCGCAGTCCGGGACGGCCGGGTGGTCGCCATCTACGACGTGGTCAACCCCGACAAGCTCACTCGTCTGCGCTTCTGAGCGCCGGGGCGTCCGCGGGCACCGGGATCCGGCAGGCGTCGCCCGACGTGAAGCCCTGGTCGCGGACGTCGAGCGCGCTGTACGTCCGTGCCCGCATGTTCTCCAGGCCGATCTGGTAGGTCAGCTCGACCACGCCCGCCTGGCCGAACTCGCGGACCAGCTCGGCGAGCTGCTCGTCGGTGGCCCGGGGCGGGGTGGCCGACACCGCGTCGGCATAGGCGATGGCGAGGCGCTCCGGTCGGCTGTAGGCGGGCGAGGTCTCGTAGGCGTCGATCTCCTTGAGCCGCTCGATGTCGAGCCCCTCGTGCTTCTGCAGCATCATGCCGAAGTCCACGCACCACGAGCAGCCCAGCTGCTGGGCCACCCGGTACACGGCGAGTTCGCGGACGTTTCGCGGCAGAACCTTGCTCGCCCTCTCGGCGGCCAGCTCGTGCCGGGCGGATGCCATGAACAGCTTGCGGTGCCGGGCGATCACGGTCAACGGCTCGGGCACCGCGCCGAGGCGGCGCTTGGCGAACCAGTAGACGACCCGCAGCAGCGGGCCGGCCTCCTTCGTCGGGACACCGGGAATCCTGGGCATTGATCTCTCCTCGTGTGGTCTTACGAGTCGGACGAGCACGCCGTCGCGAACGTGACAGCTAACCAACGCGCGACACCGCGACGCGCAGGCCGTGCCTGGGGCGCATCGCGGCGAAGCCGGTCGGCCGGATCCGCTGCCGCACCGCACGCAGCTCGGTCCGCTCGAGCAGCCTGCCCAGCATCACGGTCAGCTCGGTGGTGGCCATCGTGGCGCCGATGCAGCGGTGCGGTCCGCCGCCGAACGGGATGAACTCGTACGGCCGGATCCGCCGGTACGCGGGCTCGTCGGGCAGCCAGCGCTCCGGCCGGAACGCCAGCGGGTCGTCGAACACGGCCGGGCTGCGGTGGGTCACGTACGGGCTGTACAGCAGGATCGTCCCGGCGGTCACCGTCCGGCCGGCGAACTCGAAGGCCCGTGCCACGTGCCGCGCGGACACGACGGCCGGCGGGTATAGCCGCAGCGTCTCGGCCACGACGGCACGCAGGTACGGCGGGCTCGCGGCGGCCCGCTCGCGCGCCGCGGGATGGGTGACGAGCAGGTGGATCGCCCACGCCATCGCCGCGCTCGTGGTCTCGTAGCCCGCGGCGATCAGCGTCACGGCCTGGTCCCGGACCTCCTCGTCGGACAGGCCGCCGTCCTCGCCCTGGCCGTTGACCAACATGGCGAGCACCCGGTCGTCGGCCGCCGCGCCCGCCTCGCGCACCCGGTCGATCTCCTCGTGGATGCGCACGTCGACCCGGGCGCGGGCCCGCATCACCCGCTGCCACAAGGGAGTTCGCAGCCTGCGGTGCAGCCGGATCACGTCCGGCGAGCGGTCGACCAGGTCGAGCAGCGCCTGCAGGTGCTCGCCGAGGACGTCCGCGTCCTCCGCGAGCCGGGCGCCGAACAGCGCGCGCAGCGTGCTCCGGCGGATCGCCGCGCGGAACACCTGGTAGGCGTCGACCACGTCACCGGGGCGCCACCGGTCGATCGCCTCGTCCGCGCTCTCGGTCATGATCGCGACGTACTGGTCGACCTGCCGGTGGTGCATCGAGGGCTGGACGAGCCGCCGGCGGCGCCGGTGGTCGTCGCCGTCGGACACGATCAGCGACGTCTCGCCATCGACCGGCACGAGGCCCTCGAACGCTTCGCGCATCGTGAAGAGGTCGTCGTTGGCGAATACGAAGCGGTTCGCCTCGGGGCCGAGCAGGTAGGCGTACCGGTACGAGCCGGCGCCGAACCGCACCAGCGGGCCACGTCGCCGGTGCAGGAACCTGAGGAACTCCCCGGGCGCGTACGTGATCGCCGCGGTCATGGCGCGCCGCTCACGGCTCGGTAACGCGAGCGACGAAGTACACCACCCCCGTCCCGGCATGGCGGACCAAGAGCAGGAACGGACGGTCCACCGCCAGCCGCACGACCTGCGTCGGCAGCGACGACAGCCGCATCATCACCGCGGTCGCCGCCGCACCCTCCAGCCCTTTCTCGTCGATCTCCAGCACTGACTCGTGCAGCACCGCCTCGACCGCGAGAGGCGTCGAGCTGATCCCGCCGAAGTCCGCGTCGTTCGTGAACGCGGTACGCACGCCGAGGGTGTTCAGCGGCTGGGTGAGCTCAGCCTGCGTGGCGACCTTGAACCTGGGCAGTGCCAGGTCGACCTGGGTCGGCTTGGGCGCGTCGAGCAGGTCGGCGAGCGTGCCCGCGTCCAGGCGCGGCTCGGCGTCGGCGAGGTCGCCGTCGGGCAGGAGCACGACGGCCTCGACGCCACCGATGGCACGCAGGCTCGCGACCTGCCAGCCGTCGCGGGAGGCGTAGCCGATTCGCTCGGACAGCGTCATCGTCGGCACGTCGACGGCACCGCCCGGGCCGTGGAACGGCTGGGGGCGGGTGGCACCCTCGCTGAACGGGAACCGCCAGGCGCACTTGAGGTAGAGCGCGTTGACCAGGGCGGAGCGGGTGTCGGCCGTGATCGCGCCGTCCGGGATCAGCTCGGGGATGAGGTCGCGGGTGGTCTTGGCGACGTCGACGTTGATCCGGTCGCGGGCCACGCCCGGATCAACGCGGAACGGCGCCTCGCGGACCTTGCCGCTGGACCATCGGCCCAGCTCCGCGACGAACGGCACGAGGATCTCGACCGACTCGTCGGTCCACAGCGTGTTCGAGACGGCGATGACCGGCTCGTCCTCGTTGCCCCGCGGCGGTTCCAGGACACCGGCGCGCGTGAGCGTCGCGCCGAGCCGGGTGAGGTCGCCGGACTTGTCGCCGAGCAGCGCCACGTTGAGCTCGTCGCGCGTCATGCCGCGGGCGCCGTGCGCGACCAGGCCGAGCGCGCTGGCCACCGAGAACGGCGACCAGCACATGTTCGCCCCCGGATCGGGCGCGACCGCCTTGTGCAGGGCAAGCGTGTACGCGAGATGCGCGCGATCCGTCACGGACTCTCCTTCTACCGGCGGGGGTCGGGCAGGGCGATCATCATCGGTGGCTGGGGCTCGGGTAACGCCCCGGCGTCCGACATCGGGCCGAGCGGCTTGGGCGAGCGCGGCTCGCGTACGCCCGCGGAGCCGTCGTCGCCGTCCTCGTCCTCGGGGAATCCCCAATCGCTGTCCGCCGGCACCGACTCGCGCGGCGCCCGGCGGGACACACCGCGCCGGCCGCGCCCTTCCGGTGGCCGCTTCGCTTGGTCGCTCATGCCATCGAGTGTGCCACGTCACACCGACATGTCTCCGACCTGCACGAACACCTCGTGCCAGCGGTCGGCCTGCGCGTCGGTGAGGGCGGCGACCTGGTCGACGACGACCCGCAGCCGCGCGCAGTCGTCCGCGGCCGCGTGCCAGGCAGGCACGAACGCCGGCTCCAGCGCGTCCGGCCCGCGGACGGTCAGCGCCGCGACGAGCTCCGCCAGCCGCTCCCGCTCGACGGCCTGGGCGGCCCGGCGGCCGGGATCGCTCATCACGTACCGCAGCGCGACGGCCTTGAGCAGCGCGACCTCGCAGGCGACCCGGGCCGGGATCACGAGGTCGGCGGCGTACCGAGTGAGCAGCCCGTCACCGTGCTCCCGGCGGGTGGCGGCGACCGCGGCGGCGACGAACCTGCCGACGAGCTCGCTGGTCAGCCGCTTGAGGGCGACCTGGGCGCCGAGCGTGCCGTCGTACTCGTGGTCGGTGAGCGCCGCGACGACGGGCAGCCGCAGCAGGCCGGCGGCCGCGTCCTCCAGGCCGGAGACCGGCTCGGCACTGAAGTGCTTGGCGGCCAGCTCGGCCACCACGGTCCGCTCCATGCGACTGGTCAGCGCGGGCAGCGAGATGCGGCGGGAGCGCACGCCGTCCTCGACGTCGTGGACGGAGTAGGCCACGTCGTCGGCCCAGTCCATCACCTGCGCCTCGAGGCACTGGCGACGGTCCGGCGCACCCGCCCGGATCCACTCGAAGACCTCGTGGTCGTCGGGGTAGACACCGAACTTGCGGGTACCGGCGGTGCGCGGCCACGGGTACTTGGTGGCCGCGTCGAGCGAGGCACGGGTCAGGTTCAGGCCGTGCTCGCGGTCCCCCAGCACCTTCGGCTCCAGCCGGGTGAGGATGCGCAGCGTCTGGGCGTTGCCCTCGAAACCGCCGCACGCCTGGGCTACCCCGTCGAGCGCGCGCTCGCCGTTGTGCCCGAACGGTGGGTGACCGATGTCGTGCGCGAGGCCCGCGGTGTCGACGATGTCGGGGTCGCAGCCGAGCTCCCCGGCGATGCCGCGACCGATCTGGGCGACCTCGAGCGAGTGGGTCAGCCGGGTCCGCGGAATGCCGCTGACCTCGGAGCCCTCCCCCGGGCCGACGACCTGGGTCTTGCCGGCGAGCCTGCGCAGGGCCGCCGAGTGCAGCACCCGGGCGCGGTCGCGGTCGAACGGGCTGCGGCGGGGCGGCCACGAGCCGGGCAGGACCGAGCTCTTCGCCTGCTCGGGGTACAGGCGAGCCGCGTCATGCTCGGTGTAGCCAGGGACCATGCGCGGAGACTACTTGTCGGCCGCTACATCCTCGCTGATGCCGATTCCGTCCGCGGACGCCTTCGTCGTGCGGTAGTACAGCAACGCGGCGGTCTCGTAGAGGATGTAGCGGATCTGCGTCTGCCGGGTCTGCACGATGGGCCCGCTGTGGGTGGGCGAGGCCCAGGCGTCCAGCCCCACGTCGCCGGCCATCGTGCGGGCACGCAGCGAGTGCCACGGGTCGCTCACGATGACCGCGGTGCGCCAGCCGCGGTCGGCCGCCTCCCGTGCGGCGGCGCGGAGGCTGCCGAGGGTGTCGCTGCCCCGCGGGACGTCCACGACAGCGTCCCGGGGAACCCCGTTCTCCTCCAGCCAGATGGCACTCGCCTCGGCCTCGGTGTACTCGTCGCCGGGCCGGCTGCCGCCCGTGGTGAGGATGTGCTCCGCGACGCCCTCGTCGTAGAGGTCCTTGGCGTGTTCGAGGCGGGCCTCGAGGACCTTGGAGGGCGTGCCGCCGTACTGGGCGGCGCCCAGGACCAGCACGACGTCGGCCTGGGTACGGTCGTCGTCGCGGGCCACCTGCCAGACCCGGAAGCCGGTTCCCCCGACCACCAGCGCACCCACGAGCACCACGCCGACCAGCAGGCGGCGGGCGAGCCGGACGACCGGCCTCGGCGGTACGGGAGTCACTCGGCCGATCCTTCCAGAACAACGTGCGTCACCGCCGCCGCCCACCCCCTCCGATCGTGGTTGTCCACAACCAGCTCACTCATCCACAGATGACGCGCCACCGCCTCCCCGCGTTGCCGAGTTCCGCTTTCCTGGACACATGACCACGAACCGCGCATTGCTGGACCTCGACGCCATCCCGAGCATGTTCAGCCACAACGTCGCCACGGCCGCCGACCTGATCGCCTTGGGCTTGTCCGGAAACACGATCGAGGAACGATGTCGCGACGGCGGGCCATGGCGCCGGCTGCAACAGGGCATCGTGCTGCTCGGCGACGCCCCGCCGAACCGTGCCCAGCGCATCCAGGCGGCGCTTACCGTCGCGGGGCCGGACGCGGTGCTCACCGGCATCGACGCGCTGGCCCTGCACGGTGTGTCCGGCGCGCGACTGGACGGGCCGGTGCACCTGCTAGTCCCGCCGAGGCGCCAGTCCCGTCTGGTCGACGGTGTCTTCTTCGACCGCACCAGCGCGCTGCCCGTGGCGCAGCTGCGCGGCGGCTTCCCGGTCGCCCCCTTGCCGAGGGCGACGATCGACACCTGCCGCCGGGCTCCGTCGGCGGAGCATGTGCGCGCACTGCTGACGTCCGTCATCCGCGAGGCGCGGATCAGCCCGACCACTCTGCGCGAGGAGCTGTCCCGGGCGACCTCCCGCGGCTCCGCGCTCCCCCGAAGAATCCTGGCCGAACTGGATGACAGCGTGCGTTCGCTGGCGCAGGGCTGGGCCCGCCGCCTGGTCCTGCGAGCAGGCCTGCCGACCCCGCGCTGGCGAGTCCCGATCAGCGGTCCGACGGGCGCCCACCTGGCCACCCCGGACGCGTGGTGGGACGACGTGGGCCTGGCGTGGGAGGTCGACTCCTACGCGTTCGACCTGACCCCGACCGACTACGCCGCGGCCCTGCGCCGAGCCGCGCACCTGACGGCGGCGGGGATCCTCGTGGTCCACACACCCCCGACCCAACTCCGCGACGAACCCGCGGTGGTGGCCGACCTCCTCAGGGCCGCCCACACCCAAGCCGGCACCCGCCCCCGCCCACAAGTAGAAGCAGCGGCCTGAGATACCCCTTCCCAACCGAGCCCACTATCCGAACTCAGCTACTCCCCGGTCCCCGCCGATCCAAACCATGCCCAGAACCAACTCACATCCCCACTTCAAAACAAAGGACCCAAGCCATGGACCCACAGCGCTCACAACCAGCACCCGCATTCACCCTGTCTCGCACCCAATCCCACCGCCCGCACCCCCCGAACGCTCCCACCGCCCACTCCCGTGGCAACTCCCGCCGCCCTCTCCCGCCAAAAAGCTCCCGCCGAACGCTCCGTTGCCCGCTCCCGTTGCCCGCTCCCACCGAACGCACCCGTGGACGCTCCCACCGGACGCTCCCACCGCCCGCTCCCGCAGCCACTCCACCAGACGCTCCCGCGGCCACTTCCGCAGCCCGCTCCCACCGCCCATCCCCACCGAAGCCCCACCGCCCGCACTCACCGCCCACTCCCGCGGCCACTCCCACCAAACGCTCCCACCGCCCGCTCCCGCAGCCACTCCACCAGACGCTCCCGCGGCCACTTCCGCAGCCCGCTCCCACCGCCCATCCCCACCAAAGCTCCACCGCCCCCCCCGCACTCGTCGCTTCTCTAGCCAAAGTCGTGTTGTTGCAACCCCGTGTTGCTGTCCGGCACGAGCCGCGGCGAGGACTGTTTCAAGATCGGTGTTTCTGGCCCGACACGCCGGGCTGAGGTCCGGCGGGATGGGCACTGAGAGTGATGACATCGGACCTTGTGAGTCCACGTAAGAGTGACAAGTCCGGGCGGC
>NZ_JBOHGB010000123.1:0-22218 GCF_050699935.1 Actinophytocola sp. | reverse complement strand
CACCCAGCGCCGCGCGGGCGTCCGGGTCGCGGAGGAGGTCCCGGAGCGGGCCGGCGGCCGACCGGAGGTCGGCGACCGTGCCCAGGCCGGCGGCCACGTCCCGGTCGAGCGCGGCCCGGTAGCCCGCCGCCTGGTTGTCGGCCAGCCGGACCAGGACGGCCGGGACCCCGATGCAGCACAGCTCCAGCAGGGTCACGCCCGCGGCGCTGACCACGAGGTCGGCGTCGGCGAGCAGTGTGGGCAGCGACGGGGTCGGCGGCTGGACGGTGAACCGCTGGCCGGCACCGCTGGGGACGGGAACGGGCGTGGCGGAGATCGCCAGGACGTCCAGCGCCAGGCCGGTGTCGCGCAGCGCGGTCATGGCCGCGGACACCGCGTCCGCGGCCGCGCCGCCACCCATCACCACCACGACCCGGGGCGGCCGCCCGGCGATACGGCGGGCGCGGATGGCGCGGGCCGCGAGGACGTCGGCGCGCAGCGGGGCGAAGGAAGGGCCGGCCAGCAATGCCGGCGAACCGTCCGGCGGCCGCGGTGCGGGGGCGAGGTTGGCGTCGACCACCACGTCGGCCGCACGCCGCCCGAACCGTCCGTCCGAGATGGACACCAGGCGGGCGACCGCGCGTACCTCCGGCAGCTCGCCGAGCCCGTAGTGGTCCACCACCACCACGTCCGCGCCGAGGTCGGCCACCTGCGCGACAAGGGAAGCCGGCGGCAGCACCGGAACGTCTAGTGTGGACAGACGGTCGAGCAGCCAGCCCGCGCCGGCCACCTCGCCGGCGAGGCGCACCCGCCAGCCCCGCGCCACCGCGACCTCGGCCAGCGCCACGCACCGCGACAGGTGACCCACGCCGATCGACGGACCCGCGTCGGCACGCAGCAGCAGCGTCGTCATGCCGTCGTCATATCGTGGGCCGCGAAGTGGGCCGCGAGGTGGGCACGGACTTCTGGACGACCTCGGCGTTCAGCGCCACCAGGTCCGGGCGCGAGCGCAGCAACGCGACCACGTCCCGCCACCTCGCCGCGCCGTCGCCGAGCTCGGCCGCCACCGCGTCGAGCAGCTCGGCGTCCTGCGTGGTGTCCAGTGTGACCCGCAGGTCGGAGTCGTCCCCACCGGTGACCACGCCGGCACACCGGTACACGTCCGGCCGGGTGTGGATCGCGGAGGTGACGTGCTCGCGGTGGGCGCCGGTCGCGGTCTCGTACTGCTCGGCCAGCACGTCGCCGCGCACCAGCTCCACGTCGAACCCGCGCGGCAGCGTGCGCACGAGGACGTTGCTCACGTACTGCAGCTCCGGATCGGCCAGCCACACGCCGACGACCTGCGCGATCAGCGCCGGGTCGAGCAGCGGACAGTCGGCGGTCAGCCGGACCACCGCGTCGCACGGATGCGTTCGGGCCGCCAGTTCGTAACGGGCGAGGACGTCGTCGAGCGGGCCGCGAACCACCTCGGCGCCGGCGCTGGCCGCCTCGTCGGCCACCGCGTCGTCGTCCGGTGAGGTGGACGTCGCGACGATCACGGTGCCGATGCCCGACGCCCGCGCCGCGGCCCTGACCACCCAGCTCAGGACGCTGCGCCCGGCCAGCGGCCGGAGCACCTTGCCGGGCAGCCGGGTGGACGAGTGCCGTGCCTGGATGACCGCGTTGACTCGCACGAGTGCCATGATTGCGCACTGGCTCGTCCTGAATCTCTCGGAGGTAACGATGGCTTTGCTGGATGGGGCCAGCATCCTGCTCACCGGCGGGACCGGGTCGTTCGGCAAGGCGTTCATCGCGTACGCGCTCGAGCACCTCAACCCGCGCCGGCTGGTCGTGCTGTCCCGCGACGAGCTCAAGCAGTACGAGGCGCGCCAACTGTTCGCCGACGACCCGCGGCTGCGCTGGTTCATCGGCGACGTGCGCGACCGGCGGCGGCTGGAGCGCGCGATGCACGACGTCGACTACGTCGTGCACGCCGCCGCGCTCAAGCAGGTCGACACCGCCGAGTACAACCCGTTCGAGTTCGTGCAGACCAATGTCACCGGCTCGCAGAACGTGATCGAGGCGGCCATCGACCGCGGCGTGCGGAAGGTCATCGCACTGTCGACGGACAAGGCGTCCAGCCCGATCAACCTCTACGGCGCGACCAAGCTGTGCGCCGACCGGCTGTTCATCAGCGGCAACCACTACGCCGCCGGGCACCCGACGCGGTTCGCCGTCGTGCGCTACGGCAACGTGATGGGCTCGCGCGGCAGTGTGATCCCGTTCTTCCGCTCGCTCGCCGAGCGCGGCGAGGAGCTGCCGGTCACCGATCTGCGGATGACGCGGTTCTGGATCACGCTGCCGGAGGCGGTGGCGTTCGTCGTCAGCTCGTTCGAGCTGATGCACGGCGGCGAGCTGTACGTGCCGCGGATCCCGAGCATGCGCCTGGTCGACCTGGCCCGGGTGATCGCGCCGAACAGCCCGATGAAGGAGGTCGGCGTGCGGCCCGGCGAGAAGCTGCACGAGGAGATGATCGCCTCCGACGACGCGCGGCGGACGCTGCTGCTGGACAACCGGTACGTGGTGATGCCACACATCGCGGGCTGGGGCTACGAGCCGCCGGAGGGGGGCCGGCCGGTGCCGGACGGCTGGGCGTACCGATCGGACACCAACGACCTGTGGCTCACCGACGACGACCTACGTGCCCTGGTCGAGAAGTATGGGTGAGCGGCTGTTGCCCTACGGCCGTCAGTCCATTGTGGAGGACGATGTGGCGGCGGTGGCGGCGGTGCTGCGGGGCGACTGGCTGACGACCGGGCCGGCGGTGACCCGGTTCGAGTCGGACCTCGCGTCGGTCACCGGTGGGGTGCCGACCGTGGCGGTGACCTCCGGGACCGCGGCGCTGCACGTCGCGTACGCCGCGGCCGGGATCGGGCCCGGTGACGAGGTCGTGTGCACGCCGATGACGTTCGTGGCGACGGCGGCGACCGCGATGCTGCGCGGGGCCTCCGTGGTGTTCGCGGACGTCTCGCCGGAGACGGGCAACCTGTCGGTCGATGCCGCCGCCGCCGCGATCACGCCGCGAACGAAGATCGTCGCGGCCGTCGACTACGCCGGGCACCCGGCCGACCTGGACGAACTGTCCACTGTGGCGCACGACGCGGGCGCGCTGCTGCTGGAGGACGCGGCGCACTCGATCGGCGGGTCGTGGCACGGGCGGCCGGTCGGGTCGCTCGCCGCGCTCACGACGTTCTCCTTCTTCCCCACCAAGAACCTGACCACGGCCGAGGGTGGGGCGGTGGCCTGCGCGGACCCGTCGCTGCTGCGCCGCGCGCGGGAGTTCCGCAACCACGGGCTGGTCCGCGATCGCGACCGGCAGCGGTGGCCGGACGAGGGCGGCTGGCACCAGGAGGTGCACGAGCTCGGGCTGAACTACCGGCTGCCGGACGTGCTGTGCGCCCTGGGTTCCAGCCAGCTGCGGCGGCTGGCGTGGTTCGTGGCGCGGCGCGCGGAGCTGCACGAGCGGTACGACGCCGGCCTGTCCGATGTGGATGGTGTGGCGCTGCCGGTGACGCTGCCGGGCGCCGCTCCGGCGTGGCACCTGTACCCGCTGCGGGTGCTCGGCGGGCGGCGGCGGGCGCTGTACGAGCACCTGCGGGAGCACGGCATCGGGGTGCAGGTCAACTACATCCCGGCGTACTGGCACCCGGTGTTCGCCGACCTCGGGTACCGGCGGGGCCTGTGCCCGGGGGCCGAGGAGTTCTACGCGTCGGAGCTGTCGCTGCCGCTGTTCCCGGACCTCGCGGACGCGGAAGTGGACCGGGTGGTCGAGCTGATCCGGGCCTTCCTCCGGTGAACCTGTCGCCGTGGGGACCGGTCGCGGTGGTCGGGCGGCTGGGCGGCGGGCATCGCAACGAGGTGCTGGAGGTGTGGCGGGGTTGCGAGCGGCTCGTCGCGCGACGGTCCCGGAGGTCCGAGGCATCGCTGGAGTGGGAGCTGGAGCTCATGGGGTTCCTCGGCGACCACGGGTTCATCGTGCCCGAGGTGGTGCTCACGGATGCCGGCCGGCCGCAGGTCGACGGCATGGTCGTGCAACGGTGGCTGCCCGGCCGGCCGCCGACCACCTCCGACTGGCCGTCGGTCGCGACCGAGCTGACGCGCCTGCACGAGCTGACCGCGGACTATCCGCGGCGCCCGGGCTTTCTGTCCACATCGGACCTTCTGATGGCGGAGCGGGGTGGGGACGTGGACCTGACCGCGATGCCACCCGAGGCGGTGGCCGCCTGCCGCGCGGCGTGGACCGCGCTGGAGGGACCGCACGCGGTCGTGCACGGCGACCCGTGCGCGGCGAACGTGCGGGTGAGTGAGGCCGGCATCGGGCTGCTGGACTGGGACGAGGCGCGGGTCGACCATCCGGACCTGGACCTCGCGGACCTGCCCGGCGTGGAGCTGGCGGAGCCGCGCGGCCGGATCGCTCGCGCGGCGGTCGACGCGTGGGAGGCGGCGGCCGGGTGGCTGTTGGAGCCGGAGTACGCACGACGGCGGCTCGCCGCACTGGGCTGACGCGACCCGGCTCGCGATGGGGATCCGCCTGCGGCCCCTGGAATCCAGCGTACCGACGAGGGGCGACGAGTTCGGCGGCCAGGCGTGACTCTGTGGACAGTCACGCGACTTGTGGACAACCTCGCGGGGGTCCCCCTGATTCCAGCCTACCGGCGGGCACCGACATGACCGGCGCGCGTTCGTGGATCTGTGGACAGCCACACACGTTGTGGACAACCGCGAGGGGGTCCCCTGCTTTTCAGCCTAGCGCAGGGAACCGACGGTTTCGGGCAGGCGGTTCGACGCCGGCCTCACACGAGGTCCCAGGTCAGAGGTGTGCCTTTCCGAGCGGCGACGCGGAACCGGCGGCCCAGCACCGCCGACAGCTCCCCCGGCGGCAGGCCGCCGGACGGGCGGATCGAGCGGACGTTCTCCCGAGTGACCTCCTCGCCCTCCGACACGTCGGCCACCACGTACAGGGAACGGCGCAGCCGCCGCACCTCGCGCTCGCTCTCGCGCGGGCCGATGCGGGGCTCGCCGAGGGCCTGCCACGCCCGCTCCGTCTCCGTCACCAGCGCGGCCAGCTCGGCCGGCTCCAGCGAGAAGGCGCTGTCCACGCCACCGTCCGCGCGCGCGAGCGTCACGTGCTTCTCGATCGCGCACGCACCCAGCGCCACCGCGGCCACGGGGACGCCGATGCCCACCGTGTGGTCGGACAGGCCCGCCACCACGTCGAACAGCGAGCCCAGCAAGGGAATCCCGCGCAGGTTGCTGTCCTGCGGCGGCGCGGGGTAGGACGCCGTGCAGCCCAGGACGATCAGCTGGTCGTTGCCCGCCGCGCGCGCGGTCGACACGGCGGCGTGGATCTCCGCCACGTTCGCCATGCCGGTCGAGATCACCAACGGCTTGCCGGTGCGCGCACACAGCTCGACGAGCGGCAGGTCGACGAGCTCCGCCGACGCGATCTTGTACGCCGGTGCCTCGAGGGACTCCAGCAGCTCGACCGCGGTCGGGTCGAAGGGGCTCGAGAACACCGTCAGGCCCAGGTCGTGCGCCCGCTCGAAGATCGGCGCGTGCCACTCCCACGGCGTGTGGGCCTTCTCGTACAACCGGTACAGGTTCTCCCCGCCCCACAGCGTGTGGTCGTCCGAGATCCGGAAAGCGGGCAGGTCCACGTCGATGGTGATCGTGTCCGCCCGGTAGGTCTGCAGCTTCAGCGCCTGCGCCCCGGCGGCGGCCACGGCGTCCACGATGGCCAGCGCCCGATCCAGTGAACCGTTGTGGTTGCCGGACATCTCGGCGATGACGAACGGCCGGTGTCCCGGCCCGATCGTGTGCTTGCCGATCCTTACCTCACGCATGGAGGCCACCGTAGTACGGCGCGGTGCGACCACGGCACGACTACGGCACGACTACGAGGCGCGCCAGTTCGCCTCGCCGTAGGTGTCGGCGAGCATGTCGCCGTAGATGAGCAGGCAGGCGAGGCAGCGCTCGCCGTCGTCGGTGCAGGTGATCCTGGTGTTCGGCACGCTGTGCTCGCACAGGGCCTCGCCGAAGTCGCGTCCGGCCTCCTCCGCGCCGAACGCGTGTACCCGGTTGTCGTAGCCGGATAACCACCATTGAACGTCGATCATGTCCCCGACCTCCCGCATCCTGTGTATGCGTAGGGTGCGACATCGGCCGGGCGACTGAAGTGTTGAGTAGTGGAGTATTCGACTCAACAATTCACAGTTGAGTCGAAAACTGTTAAAACGGTAACGGACGGTCGTATACCGCCGAATTCAGTTACTCCGCGTGCGATCCTCGAGCTTGCGCAGCCGGTCCTCGTACTGGGCCACGGCGGTCAGCCGCACCCGGATCTGGCTGTGCTCCCGCCGGATCTCGTCGATGAGCGACCGCGACTCGTCGATCTGCGACCGGTCCGCGGCCGGCACCGTGCCCAGCTTCTCGCGCAGCGACTCCAGCTGCGACTCCTGCGCGGCGATCTGCGGGATGATCCGCTCCAGCTCGTTCGCCGTCCACCGCTGGAGCCGCTCGACCTCACCGAACCGGCGCTCCAGCTCGGCCAGCCGGCGACCGAAGTCGCGCCGCGCCCGCTCGTGCTCGGGGACGAGCCGGCGGTACTCCTCGATCGACCGGTAGGCCTCGTCGAGCCGGTTGCCCGCGAGCGGGTTGTTGATCCGCCAGTCGATGAGCCGCCCGATGCGGTCGGAGACCCGCTTGCGTAACCCGGCGATGTGGCTGTCTGACATGGTCAACTTCTCATCCTCGAACTCAGCGGAGCAGGGTGGTTCGGCTGTTCTCCAGCCACGACTCGAGCAGCCGCGCCTCGGCGGCGATCTGGTGCTCCGGCCCGACCCTGCAGGAGTCGCCTGCCGCATGCATCCAGGATGTCTGGTGGGGATCGTCGACGAAAGAGAAGCCGGTGAGGATCAACTCGGCGTCGGGGTAGCTCGTGCGCGCGATCCAGGCCGCCATCGTGCCGGTCGTCGACCAGGTCGCCTGCTCGCTGGTCGGCAGGCCCAGGGCCTCGGACAGCGGCAGCGTCACCTCCCGGTTGGACACCGGGAGGAACCCCAGGTCGGGCGGCCACCAGCCGGGGATGAGGTCCGGCTCCCAGTGCAGCCGGCCGGGCTCGACCAACAGGTACAGCCGCCGCCGGTAGTCCTCGAACACCCACCTCGTCGCGCGCAGCGCCCGGTTGAACACCACCACGTGGCACTTGGTGCCGACCGTGGGCGGCGTGCCCGCGTCATCGAGCTTGAACCCGTTCACCCGGATCACCAGGTCGGCGTCGTCGACGGCCGCGGCGCGCCGCTCGTCCGGCTCCAGCGGCTGGTTTCCCACGACCGCGACGCGGCGTGGCTCGGGGCGCTCGGCGTAGACGTCCAGTAACGAGCGCAGCACGCCCTGCCCCGAAGCGACGTCGACCATGGGCGCAGAAGGTACCAGGACGACGGGCACTGATCGGGTGGCCGTCCCAGGTCGAGGCCGCATTCCGGCCCGTGCGGGGCGTCCGGTCGCCGCCGGTAGGCTCGATAGCCGTGCCAGTAACCGCCACGGCCGAGCACGAGCAGGCCCCCATACCGCCACCGCCGTCGTCCCGCAGCTGGAGCCGAGCCTGGGGCGACATCGTCGAGGGCTTCAAGCAGCGTGAGCTGTGGGGCCACCTCGGGTGGCAGGACATCAAGCAGCGCTACCGACGGTCGGTCATCGGCCCGCTGTGGATCACGCTCAGCATGGCCATCACGGCCGTCGGCCTGGGCCTGCTCTACTCGCAGCTGTTCGGCGCGCAGATCTCCACGTTCCTGCCGTACATCACGGTCGGCTTCATCGTGTGGAACTTCATGCTCGGCTGCCTGACCGAGGGCACCGACACGTTCATCCGCAACGAGGGCCTCATCAAGCACCTGCCCGCTCCGGTGACCGTCTACGCGCTGCGCACCGTGTGGCGGCTGACCCTGATGTTCGCGCACAACCTGCTGGTCTATTTCGTGGTCGTGTCCATCTACTGGTTCGACCTCACCAAGACCGGCTACGAGATCACGCCCGGCGGCAGCCCACAGCCCGGCATCTCCTGGGCGATCCTGCTGGCCGTCCCGGCGTTCGTCGTGCTCGCGATCAACGGCGGCTGGGTGGCGATCCTGTTCGGCATCATCAGCACCCGCTACCGGGACATCCCGCCGGTGATCACCAGCCTGAGCTCGCTGATGTTCTTCATGACGCCGATCGTGTGGACCACCGACATCCTGACCCGCTTCTCCGCCAAGGGCGGGGAGACGGGCGGGTGGCGGATCCTGGTGGCCGAGCTCAACCCGCTCTACCACTACATGCAGATCCTCCGCGCGCCGCTGATCGGCAACGCGCAGAGCTGGCACCACTGGGTGGTGGTCGGAGCGTTTACCGTGGTGGGGTGGGGCCTGGCCCTCCTGGCCATGCGCAACTACCGTGCCCGGATCTCCTACTGGGTCTGAGTGAGGCGAATTCAACACCATGGTGAGCATCGACGTCTGGAACGCCTCGGTTGACTTTCCGATCTTCGACGCGAAGTCGAGGTCGTTGAAGAAGGCGGTCCTCGGCAAGGTCGGCGGCAAGATCGGCACCGAGCAGAAGGTGCCGATCATCGAGGCGCTGCACGACATCTCCGTCTCGCTCAAGGAAGGCGACCGGGTCGGCCTGGTCGGGCACAACGGCGCCGGCAAGTCCACGCTGCTGCGCCTGCTCGCCGGCATCTACGAGCCGACCCGGGGCTCGTCGCGGATCGTGGGCAAGGTCGCGCCCGTGTTCGACCTCGGCGTCGGCATGGACCCGGAGATCTCCGGCCTGGAGAACATCATGATCCGGGGGCTCTTCCTCGGCATGTCCCGCAAGCAGATGGAGAAGCGGGTCGACGACATCGCGGAGTTCACCGAGCTCGGCGACTACCTGCAGATGCCGCTGCGCACCTACTCGACCGGCATGCGGGTGCGCCTCGCGCTCGGCGTGGTCACCTCGATCGACCCGGAGATCCTGCTGCTGGACGAGGGCATCGGCGCGGTCGACGCGAAGTTCCTGAACAAGGCCCGCGCCAGACTGGTGGACCTCGTCGCGCGGTCCGGCATGTTGGTGTTCGCCTCACACCAGGACGACCTATTGTTCGAACTGTGTAACACGGCGATCTGGATGGACGAGGGTCAGTTGAAGATGCAGGGCTCGCTGCGCGAGGTCCTCACCGCCTACAAGGGCAAGGACCCGTTCGCCCATCTGGACAAGGAGACGCTGGAGCGGCTCGGCGAGTCCCCGGTCCTGACCACCAAGAGCGGCGAGGTCTGATGAGTTCCTCCGAGCAGTTGCCCGTTCTCCCGGCCGGTGCGGTCGTGGCGGTGGTGGTCACCCGGCACCGACGGGAGCTGCTCGCGGACTCGCTCAAGATGATCGCGGCGCAGACCCGGCCGCCCGACCGGCTCGTCGTGGTCGACAACGGGCCGGACGAGCCGGTCGGCGACATCGTGCAGAGCTGCGGCGTGCCGGCGACCTACCTGCCGTCGCGGCGCAACCTCGGCGGCGCCGGCGGGTTCGCGCTCGGCATGCTGCACGCGCTGATGCTGGGCGCCGACTGGGTGTGGTGCGCGGACGACGACGGCCGCCCGGCTGACGAGACCGTCCTCGCCACGCTGCTCGCCGAGGCCACCGAGCGGGGGCTCGCGGAGGTCTCGCCGATGGTCACGAACATCGAGACGCCCGAACGCCTCGCGTTCCCGCTGCGGCGCGGGCTGACCTGGAAGCGCAGCGCGGACGAGCTGGGTGGTGGCGATGCCGGGGACTTCCTGCCCGGCATCGCGTCGCTGTTCAACGGCGCGCTGTTCCGCGCGTCGACGCTGGACGTGGTCGGGGTGCCGGACTACCGGCTGTTCTTCCGCGGCGACGAGGTGGAGATCCACCGGCGGCTGGTGCGCTCGGGGCTGCCGTTCGGCACCAGCCTCAAGGCCGCGTACCTGCACCCGGACGGCTCGGAGGAGTTCAAGCCGATGCTGGGCGGGCGGCTGCACGCGCAGGACCCGGAGGACGAGGTCAAGCGCTACTACACCTACCGCAACCGCGGGTACCTGCTCTCGCAGCCGGGGCTGCGGAAGATCGGGCTGCTCGAGATCATCCGATTCGGGCTGTACTTCATCGGGACCAAGCGGGACCCGAAGGCGTTCGTGCAGTGGCTGAAGCTGTGCCGGCAGGGGCGACGGGAGCGGTTCTTCCGGATCTGAGGCGTTCCGCCGGGCGTACGGTCAGCGGACCTCGATGTCGATCCGGTACCGACGCTCGTCCTCGGGATCGCGGCAGCCGCGAAAGCAGTTGAGCAGCTCGACAGACGTGGTGCCGGCGGCCTTCGCGGTGAACCGGAAGTAATGGGTACCGCCACCACCGTCGGTGTTCGCCTCGCCGGGGTCCGCCACGTAGTAGTCGCCGTCGATGGCGACGACGTCGGCGTCGGGCTTCTCCCGCAGCGACCAGTCGTCGCCGACCGAGGCGTTGTCGCCGACCGCGATCGTGAACGTCTCGCCGGGCCCGACCTCGATGCTGGTGTCCTCGATGGTGAACTCGGTCGGGCCGTCCGCGTCCGCGCGCGGGCTACCCGGCCGCTCGTCCACGCAGCCCGACGCCAGCAGTGCGACCGCGACGGCGGCCACGACGAGCTGGCGCATTCGTTCCACCCCCTCCGGCCCGGAGGCTACCGGTGGGGTCCTCCGCCCGCGGTGTAGACCAGCGAGTACCGGAAGTACAGATGCCGGCGGACGCGCGCGCCGGGGAGCGGCTCGCGTGCCCGCTCGCGGATCTGCCGGAGCGTCAGGTCCGGATCCCTGACCGGCGGCGCCGGAGCGCTCGCGGGTGAGACCAGGGCGACGCGCACGCGGTTGGGCAGGAACGCGACGGCGCCCGATCGGCAGGTCACCGAGCGTGCGCCGGCTCGGGCCGAGCACCGCGAGCACACCGCCCGGGCCGCAGCGCGTCGCGCAGCCGGACGACGGTCTCGGCGAACGGCAGGGGTGCCGGCTCGCGATGCACGAGACGAAGTCGTAAGCACCCAGTTCGTACTCGCGGACGTCGGCGTGGACGACGTGGACGTCGGCCGGGCCGGTGGCCGCCTCGATCATCTCGGCCAGCCGGTCGAGCGCGTCCACGGCGACGCTCCGGGTGGCGAGCGCGCGGGCGAAGGCGCCGCTGCCGCAGGCACGCGGCAGCCCGCGGGGACCTGGCGCAGCAGGAACGGGTGGTAGTGGTCGTTGTGGTCGAAGTGCCCCATCGGCGTACCAGTATGTTGCGCAACCCCAAAGGGCAGGGCGACTGGACCCTCACGGAAGACGAGATCTTCTACCTGGAGAGCGTCGGCACCACGCTGCGCCGCCAGGCGGGGCACGTCTTCATGCGAGAGGGCGAAGACGGCGACTTCGTCCTCTTGATCAAGAAGGGCCACGTCCAGATCATCGCCGGCAAGCCACCGCGGATCATCGCCTTCCGCGGTCCCGGCGAGACCGTCGGCGAGATGTCGATCATTCTGGGCGAGCCGCGGACGGCCACCGTGATCGCGTGGGAGGACGTCGAGGTGGTCCACATTTCCGCCGCCGAGCTGGACCGGTTCCTCCAGGACAACCGGCGCGCGGAGCGAGCGTTGCTGATCACGAACATCAAGCGGCTGGCCCAGGCGACGAAGATGATCACGGACTCCGACCTGGCGGTCGAGCGCCGGGTCGCCAAGGCGCTGGTGGACCTCGTGGAACGGGGCCTTACGAAGGACGCCGACGGCGCGTCGAGCGTGCGCATGAGCCAGCCGGACCTCGCGTCGCCCACCGGGGCCTCGCTCGTCGCGGTGAAGAAGGTCGTTCGCGTCTTCAAGCAGCACCAGCTCATTGATACCGGGCGGCAGCTGCTCGAGATTCGCGACGTGACGACGCTCCGCGAGATCGCCACCGGCAAACCGATGGCGTCCTGGTGAGCACCGATGTTCGTCGATCCGAACCTGGCGATCGCGGCGTCGGCTCTGGCGGTCGCCACCGTCGCCAGGGCCTGGTTCGCGTTCCGGCGCACGCACATCCGCGAGACGTCCACGACCGACCGGTTCGTCAAAGCCCTCGAGGACAGCACACCGCAGGAGCGGTCGGACATCATCCGCGCACTCGCGGAGGCGCACACAACGAAGCCGGCCGTCGAGGCGACGTCCACGGACCCGCCCGACTCGCCGGACTCGCCGGAGAGGCCCATTCTCGCCTGGCTGCGGCGTCGCTGGCCAAGCCCGCCATCGACGAAGGACGGATAGTGCGCCCAACAACGCCGCAGGAGCACGTGCGATGCAACGACCTCGTACGCGAGCTCCTCGCGATGGGTCTCGACCCGGACCACTTCGTGATCTTCGGCAGTGCCCCGTTGTTGGCCCACGGCCTGCGGTCAGAGGTGCACGACCTGGATGTGGTCGCCCGCGGCGAGGTCTGGCACCAGGTCTCGGCGCGGGGCGCGCCGGCACGCGGAACGATCAGCGGTGACCCGGTCCGGCTGTTCGCCGGCGGGAAGCCGCAGTTCTCCGCGAACTGGATCTCGCGCGACTGGGACACGGACACCCTGATCGACAACGCCGAGATCATCGCCGGGCTGCGATTCGCGTCCTTACGGGACGTGCTGCGTTACAAGCAAACGCTGCGCCGCCCGAAGGATGCCGACGACATCGCGGCGATCAAGGCGCATCTCGGCACGACGGACCCGCACACGTCTGCTGTGAGCTGATCCGCTGCGGGCGAACGCCGCTTGCCCGTGCGGGCGTGCGGTGGTGATGTCGGTGGTATGGCTGATCCCAAGCGTGCCCTCGTGCTCCACCTGTCCGGCGGTGGCGAGCCGGTCGTCTTCGCATTGTCCGCCGAGGGGGCGGACGACCTCGAGGCGCGGCTGGCCGACCTCGTCCGCGAGGGACGGGTCCACTCGCCAACGCTCGCCGACGGGTCCGCGGTCGCGATCAACTTCGCGCACGTCGTCACCGCGCACCTCGACGAACTGCCGCCACTGGCGCGGGTGTACGGCAGCGGGCAGCAGAAACGAGGGTTCGCAACGTAACGTTCTCTGACTGGAGTCAGGGAATGGTCGCGCGGGAGACAGCGGAGGTACGGCGCTTCAACCGACTGGTCCCGGCGGGTCGGCGCCCTCGATGACCACTTTCCTCGCCCGCGACCGCCCGCTGGGCGCGGCCCGCCTGCTGTGGGAGATCGGCAGCGGCGACGGGACGGACGTCCGCGAGCTGCGTGCCCGGCTCGACCTCGACTCCGGGTACGTCAGCCGGCTGCCGCGCTCGCTCGAGGCCGACGGGCTGGTCACGGTGACCGCGAGCACGGGCGACCGGCGGGTCCGGGTCGCCTGCTCACCGCCACGGGCCGGCGCGAGCGTGCCGTGCTCGACGAGCGCGCGGGGCAGGCGGCGGCCTCACTGCTCGAACCGCTCAGCGCCGAGCAGCGGGCCCGGCTGATCAAGGCCATGCGGGAGGTCGACCGGCTGCTGACCGCGGCGGAGGTGACGATCGAGCCCGTCGACCCCGACCACGAGCACGCCCGGTACTGCCGAAACGCCTACTACGCCGAGATCTGCCGGCGCTTCGAGCAGGGCTTCGACCCGGACGCCGGCATTCCCGCCGAGGGCGACCGCTGCGCCCGCCGGCCGGTCTGCTGCTCGTGGTCTACCTGCGTGGGCTGCCGGTCGGCTGCGGCGCGGTGCGGTTCGCCCCCGGGCGAGCCCGCGCACTTTCGGCGCATGTGGGTCGACGACTCGGCACGCGGGCTCGGCATCGGCCGGCGGCTGCTCGTCGAGCTCGAGTCACGGGCCGCGGCGCACGGCTGCGACACGGTCGCGCTGGAGACGAACCGGGCGCTCACCGAGGCGATCGCGATGTACCGGTCCGCGGGCTACGTCGAGGTCGAGCCGTTCAACGACGAGGTCCACGCGCACCGCTGGTTCACGAAGCGGCTCGGAACACGACCGTCCGCAGCATCACGAAGTTGATCGTCGTCGCGGTGCCCTGGGCGGCGGCCCAGGCGAGCGGGATCTCCCAGCCGGACGGCGGCAGCAGGGCAAGCGCCAAGGCGTTCGTGCCCACGTTGACGAAGAAGGTCACCGTGTACAGCAGCGCGAAGCCACCCGCCTGCGCGGCGCCGTCCCGGCGGCCGGCGGCGAACGTGAAGCGGCGGTTGAGGAAGTACGCGGTCGTGGTGCCCGCGACGAAACTCAGCGCCTTCGCCAGGTGCACCCACACGCCGAGGTGCAGCAGGCCCTGGTAGACGCCGAAGTCGACGAGCGCGCAGAAGCCGCCGATCAGCACGAACCGCCCGAGCTGGCTCGCCAGCCCGATCCTGGGCACATCCGCCTCCGCCGCCGTGGTCGCCATCTCAGCCACGACGCGAGTCTAGGAGCCGACCGCGGGCCCCGTACCCTCGGTGCCGTGAAGCCAGGACATGACGAGCTGGCCAGGCTCACCGGCTGGGGGCGCACCTCGCCGAGCACCGCGCACGTGGTCCGCACGGCGGACGTCGACGCGATCGCCACGGTGGTGCGGGAGGCCGGCGAGAGCGCGGGTCGCGGGGTCATCGCGCGCGGGCTCGGCCGCAGCTACGGAGACCCGTCGCAGAACGCGGGCGGGGTCGTGATCGACATGACCGCGCTGGACCGCATTCACCGGGTGGACGCCGACGCGGGCGTCGTCGAGGTCGATGCGGGCGTCTCGCTGGACACGCTGATGCGCGCGCTGCTCCCGTTCGGCCTCTGGCTGCCGGTGCTGCCCGGCACCCGGCAGGTCACGGTCGGCGGCGCCATCGGCAGCGACATCCACGGCAAGGCACACCACGTCGAGGGCAGCTTCGGCGACCACGTGCTCTCGATGGACCTGCTGACCGCGGACGGCACGGTCCGCACGCTCACCCCGGACGGGTCCGAGGCGGAGCTGTTCTGGGCGACGACAGGCGGCATGGGGCTCACCGGGATCGTGCTGCGCGCGACGTTGCACCTCAACCACGTGGAGACCGCGTACTTCCTCGTCGACACCGACCAGGTCGGCGACCTCGACGAGCTGATGGCCCGGCAGTCCGAGAACGACGAGTCCTATGTGGAGTCCGTGTCCTGGTTCGACGCGGTGACCACCGGGCCGCACCTCGGCCGCGGCCTGCTCACCCGGGCGAACCACGCCAAGATCGAGGATCTGCCGAAGCGGCTGCGCCGCGACCCGCTCCGGTTCGACGCCCCGCGGCTGCTGACCGTCCCGGCCGTGTTCCCGCCCGGCATGCTCAACCGGTTGACGGGCAGGGTGTTCAGCGAGCTCTGGTACCGCAAGTCGCCCACCCGCCACGACGTCGTACAGAACATCACGCAGTTCCTGCACCCGCTGGACATCGTCGGCGAGTGGAACCGCGGCTACGGCCCGCACGGCTTCCTGCAGTACCAGTACGTGGTGCCGTTCGAGGCCGAGCACGTGATCCGGCGGACCGTCGAGACGATCACCGAGGCGGGCCACGTGTCCGCCCTGAACGTGCTCAAGCGGTTCGGCGACGGCAACCCCGCGCCGCTGTCGTTCCCCATGCGCGGCTGGACGCTGTGCGTGGACCTGCCGGTCCGCCCCGGGCTGCACGAGCTGTGCGAGGAGCTCGACGAGCTGGTGCTCGGTGCCGGCGGGCGGCACTACCTCGCGAAGGAGTCGCGCGCGACGCCGGCGGTGATCCGGCGCGGCTATCCCCGACTCGACGAGTGGCGCAAGATCCGCGCCGCCGTCGACCCCCACGGCGTCTTCGCCTCGGACATGTCGAGAAGGTTGGGTCTTACATGATTGACGCGGTCGGAAATCCCCAGTCGCTGCTGCTGCTCGGCGGCACCTCGGAGATCGGCCTCGCGATCGCCGAGCGGTACGCCCGCCGGCGGCCGCTGCGGGTCGTGCTCGCCGCCCGCCCGTCGCCTCGGCTCGACGCGGCCGCCTCGAGCCTGCGCGCCGCCGGCGCCACGGTGTCCACTGTGGACTTCGAGGCGACGGACTTCGAGGCGCACCCGGCGATGCTGGACAAGGCGTTCGCGGACGGCGACATCGACGTCACGGTGGTCGCGTTCGGACTGCTGGGCGACGCGGAGCGGGCCTGGCAGGACCACGCTCGCGCGGTCGAGCTGGCGCAGGTGAACTACACGGCTCCGGTGTCGGTCGGCGTGGCGCTGGCCGAGCGGCTGCGCCGGCAGGGCCACGGCCGGATCGTGGCGCTGTCGTCGGTCTCGGGCGAGCGGGTACGCCGGGCGAACTTCGTCTACGGCTCGACGAAGGCCGGAATGGACGGGTTCTACCTGGGACTCGGCGAGGCGCTGCGCGATGAGGGGGTGACGGTCACCGTCGTCCGTCCGGGCTTCGTGCACACGAAGATGACCGAGGGCATGAAGCCCGCGCCGCTGTCGGCGAAGCCCGAGGACGTCGCCGCCGTGGTGGTCGACGCGGTCGCCAAGCGCAAGGAGCTGGTGTGGGCACCGGCCCCGCTGCGGGTGCTCATGTCGGTGCTGCGCCACATCCCCCGGGTGATCTTCCGCAGGCTGCCGATCTGACCAGCCGGCCAGGACCCCGATGACATCGACGAGACGCGTCGCATCGTCGAGGAGGAGGGCTGCGGTGACCGAATCACCTGGTACCCGCGGCGACTGGGCGCCCACCACCTGGCCGGCCGACGAGGCGGCGGCCCGGGAGCTGCGCGACTGGCTGGCGAGATCCGACGACACGGAGCTCTACGCACTCGACCTGGACTTCTCCGGCGCGGACCTGTCCGGTGGCGACTTCACCGGCGCGTGGGTCAGCCGCTCGCGCATGCACGACACGACACTGCGGAACACCTCGTTCGCGCGCGCACACTGTGAGGCGGCCGATTTCTCCCAGGCCGATCTCACCGGCGCCGACTTCGTCAAGGCGCTCGGCCGGGAGTCGCATTTCTGGAAGGCGAGGCTGCGCGGCGCGAACCTCACGAGTGCCGAGTTCAACCGCGCGGACTTCACCGAGGCCGACCTCGCCGGCGCGAACCTGTCCGGCGTGCTGCTGACCCGCTCGACCTTCGCGCACGCCAACCTGACCGGCGTCACCGCGGAGAAGACCGTGCTACGCAACACGATCCTCGACTCCGCGGACGTCAACGGGTTCACCGGTACGGTCATCGGGCCGATCTCGGTGATCTTCCGCGGCCAGCGCTCGCTGCTCGACGGCGCGGACCTCGAGCAGTGGTTCACCGCGCGCGGCGGCAGGGTCACCCGCTTCTACGCGGACAGGGCCGAGAGGGCCGGCAAGACCGAAGGGGACGCGACATGACACCGCGCCGCTGCTCGCCGCCGTCGTCGAGTCGGCCGGCCGGCTGACCCGCCGCGAGCCCGAGCACGTGACGGCGATCCGAGCCATCGACCTCCCCACCGACCCGGCCGAGGCGGTCCGCCTCCAGGAGAGGTTGGCGCCGCGGGTCGAGACGTGCGCGCCACCCGGGTTCGCGCCGCGGACCGCGACCGGGCTCGACGTCGCCTACGCCCCGAGAACCGACCGAGGCTCGGACACGGGGTCGGACATCGAGTCGGACATCGCGGTCGCGGCCGCCGTGACGGTCGAGCTGGACTCCGGTCGAGAGACCGAGCAGGCGACGGCGGTCGGGGCGGCCCGCTTTCCTTACGTCACCGGGCTTTTCGCGTTCCGGGAGCTGCCGGTCCTGCTCGGGGCGCTCGACGCGCTCGGCCAGCCGGTCGAACTGCTCGTCGCGGACGGGCACGGCATCGCGCATCCTCGCCGGTTCGGGCTCGCCTCGCACCTCGGGGTCGTCACCGGGCTGCCGGCCATCGGGGTCGCGAAGACACCGCCCGGCGAGTTCGAACCGCCCGGGCCCGAGCGCGGCGCGACCAGCCCGCTGCCGCTCGACGGCGAGCAGGTCGGCGTCGCGCTGCGCACCCGGGCCGGGGCGAAGCCGGTCTTCGTGTCGGTCGGGCATCGCATCGATCTGGCGTCGGCGTGCCGTTTCGTGCTCGCACTAGCGAATAGTTTCCGCCTTCCGGAGCCCACGCGCCTCGCTGACCAGCGATGTCGGCGAGCCCTGCGCGATCTTCGCAATGAAGCCTGAGCAGGGGGAACTCGCCGTTTCCCGGGCGCGTCCAACGGCTTTCCACGCACCGTGGGGACGACCCGCGGCGACTGGGGGGATGGTCCATGATGTCGAGCAGGCACCGCCGGGGCCGCGCACAGAAGGAGGCGTGATGAGTGCTGAGTTCGACCAGCTCGTCGCGGAGTTCGAGAGCTTCCAGTCGAAGCTGAAGAACGTCGACGACCGGTTCGAGAACCTCGCGGGCATGCAGAGTGAGCTCGCCGCGCTGGAGGTGAGCGCCAGCTCGCCGGACCGCGCGGTCACCGTGGTCGCCGGACCGGGCGGGTCGATTCAGGACATCCGCTTCACCGAGGCCGCCATGCAGCTGGGCTCGCAGCGGCTCAGCAGCGTCGTCATGACGACCGTGCGGGAGGCCGTCGCCGACGCGGCCCGCACCCAGGCCGCCATCGTGCAGGAGTACGCCGGCGACGACGCCCCGGTGGTGGACCAGGTGCTCGAGACGCAGGCCCAGGTCACCGGCGTCCCGGTCGAGGAGCTGCGCGAGAAGGTAAACAAGGGAACACGTCCGCCGGCGCCGGTCGGCGATGAGGAGGAGTCGGTCGTCTTCCGCGACGACCCGCCGCGCCCGGCCGCGCCGCGTGCGGAGTCGGCGGCCGACTCCTACCTGAAGAGCGTCTGGGACGAGGAGGAGCGCTGACATGCCGGACGGTGGATTCGAGGTGAACGTTGGCGGGGTACGCGACTACTCCGGCAAGCTCGCCGACGACAAGGCCCTGGTCTCCGAGGTCGACGGGCTCGTGTCGCAGGCCGACGTCGGCAACGAGTCGTGGGGGATCGTCGGGCTGTTCGTGCACGGCAAGTACACCGAGATGCTGGGTGACCTGAAGAGCCTGCTCGGCGAGATGTCCGACGGCCTGCAGGCCGGCTCGGACAAGATGACCGAGTGTGCCGACATCTACCAGCAGGTCGAGGACGCCATCGCCAAGGTGTTCGACGACGCGCTCACTCAGCTCGAATCGGCTGACCAGGGAGGTAACTGACCATGGCCGGCGAAGCGACCACCGGAGAGCTCAGCGGGATCACGATCAACGAGGAGATGGGCTACGGCGAGAAGGTCGCCCGCGGCATCCCGATCGCCGGGAGCCTCGTGTCGGCCGGCATCGCCCTCGACGGCGGCGACGTGCGTGGCGCCGCGGTCGGGGCGACCGCGTTCGTCGCGGACTGCCGCAGCATGGCCACCGCGATCGCCACCGACCCACTCGGCTGGCTCATCGGGCAGGGCCTGAACTTCCTCATCACCGTGGTCCAGCCACTGCAGGACCTGATCCACTTCGTGTCCGGCGACGGGCCCGCGCTGCTCAACGCGGCCGGCAACTTCAACAAGATCGGCCAGGGTCTCGAGCAGTACGCCGGGAAGTTCCTGCAGAACGCCGAGGACGCGCTCAGGACGTGGAACGGCGAGGCGAAGGAGGCCGCGAAGGCCCGCCTCGAGCGGTTCGCGACCGGCATCCAGGGCACCGCCGGCCAGTCCGGCGACATCGCCCAGCTGCTGCAGATCTCGAGCATGATCATGACGGTCATCGAGGAGTTCATCAAGGCGCTGCTCACCGAGTTCGTCGAGTGGCTGATCCTGATCTGGATCCCCGCGCTCGCGGCCGCCGCGCCGACGTTCGGCGGCTCGATCGCCGCCGCCTGGACCGGCACGTTCGCCAAGGGCGCGCACACCACCACGAAGGCGACCAGGCAGGTCGGCAAGCTGCAGAAGATGCTGAACCTGCTCAAGGACCTGCTCGAGAAGCTGAAGACCCTGATGGCGAAGACCAAGGACTTCTTCAAGCAGGCCGGCACCGCGGCCCGTACCGCGGCCGGCAACACGCGCCTGCAGGCGAACCTCCGCGCCCGCGACCTCGGCGGCAACTTCGTCGACGACTTCGGTCAGGTCCGCAGCTTCGGCAGCCGGGCCCAGGAGGTCACCAGCAACACGGCGCAGGCCCAGGTCACCGACCCCGGCAAGGCCGCCCGCAACCTCAACAACGGCGCGCGGGCCGGCGAGTACGGCGCCACCGGGGAGTCCCAGCCACAAGAAGAGACCGAGGACAACCTCTCGATCTAGATGGAACTCGTCGCGACGTGGGGCTGGCCGGCGTGGACCATCGCGATCCTCGTCGTCGCGGTGGTCGGCTGGCTGCTGTGGCGCTGGCTCGCCGCGCTCGCGTTCCGGTACCTGCAGCTCGGCGGGCTGCTGCGGCGGTACGGCTGGCAGGCGAACCTGCCGGGTGGCGACGGCGGGCGGGCGGCGTTCGCCGAGCAGCTGCGCCGGCAGCGCCAGCAGGGGTGGGCGCACCTGCGGCAGGGCTGGTCGGGCGTCCGCGAGGGTTACCGGACCGGCGTGTTCGGCAGGACGGTGTCGTCGGGGTGGCAACCGGACCTGACCATCACCGGCACCTATCGCGGCCGCGCCTTCGTGGCATCGCAGGCCCGGCGGTTCGAGCTGACCAGCGACCAGGGTCGCGCACGCCGGAAGGTTCGGCGGCGCGCGTCGCTGGAGCTGCGCGCGCCGCTCCCGGCGTTCGAGGCCCGGACGGGGTTGCTGACCGGGCAGGTGCGTGGCGCGCCGCCCGGGCTGGAGGAGCTGTTGCGGTCCCGCCGGTTCCGGGTGATCCGCTCCGACGGGGGCTCGCTGTCGACGCCGCTCGGGCCACGGTTGCGGCGCGGCCGGCTGCTGGCGGGGCTCGCCCACCTCAGCACGGTGGCGGACCGGCTGGGCGCGCGTTGAGAGGAAGGCTCAGAGGAAGGCCGAGAGCGCGACGCAGCCGACCCAGGACAGGCCGAGCACCTGCAGCACCCGGTCGCGCAGCGCGATGTCCTCCGGCTCGCCCGCGTTGCCGCCGTCCACGTCGACCGCGTAGCGCAGCACGGCCACCACGAACGGGACGATCGAGATGACCGCCCAAGCCGAGTTCGTGCCCGTGCGCTGGCGGATCTCGAACGCCCACAACGCGTACGTCATGATCATGATCGCGGCCGACGTCGCCCACACGAAGCGCAGGTAGCTCGCCGAGTACTTGGACAGCGACGCGCGGATCTGCGCGCCCGTCCGCTCGTAGAGCACGATCTCCGCGTACCGCTTGCCCGCCACCATGAACAGCGACCCGAACGCCGTGACCAGCAGGAACCACTGCGACAACGCCAGCCCGGCCGCCGCGCCGCCGGCGATCGCGCGGAGCAGGAAGCCCGACGCGACGATGCACAGGTCGATCACCGGCTGGTGCTTGAGCCCGAAGCAGTACCCGAGCTGCACGGCCGCGTACACGCCGATCACGACCACGAGCCGCCAGCTCGACACCAGCGACACCGCGAGCGAGGCGAGGAACAGCGCCACCGCGAGGCCGTACGCGACGCGGACCGACACCACCCCGGCCGCGATCGGCCGGTTGCGCTTGGTCGGGTGGGCCCGGTCGGCCTCGACGTCGATCGCGTCGTTGACCAGGTACACGGCGGACGCGGCCAGGCAGAAGGCGACGAACGCGATGCCCGCGTCGATCACGACACCGGGCCGGAACACCGGGTCGGCCGCGTACGCCGCGAACGGCGCCGCGAGGACCAGGACGTTCTTCACCCACTGCCGCGGGCGGACCGTGCGCAGGACGCCCCGGATGAGACCGGCCGGCGCGGCAGCCGGTGTCGCGCCGGAGTCCACCCCGGCCTCCCCTGGCGTGCTCTCCGCCGTGCTGCTCACCGGATCCGACTCCTCGCTCGCCTGCCCCGCAGCCCGCGGCGCACCAGTCCGCCGACCGCGGCGCCGAGCGCCGAGCCGGCCAGCACGTCGGTCGGGTAGTGCACGCCCAGCACCAGGCGCGACACCAGCATCGGCGGCACCAGGACCGGTACGAGGTTACGGCCGGTCAGTCCGGAGTAGACGACCGCCGCGGCCGTCGTCGAGGTGGCGTGCGAAGACGGGAACGACAGCGCGCTCGGCGTCTTCACGAGCACCTCGACCGACTCGTCGATCGGCCGCTGCCGGCGCACGACCCGCTTGACCGCGATCGAGGCGGCGTGCGCGGCGACCACGCCGGTGGCGGCGGTCAGCCAGTCGCGGCGGCGCCCGCGGTCGAGCACCGCGCCGGCG
>NZ_JBOHGB010000122.1:0-22248 GCF_050699935.1 Actinophytocola sp. | reverse complement strand
TCGTCAGCGACACGCGGTAGCGCTCGCTGAGCCTGCTCATGGCCTTGATCGCCAGCAGCGAGTCGCCGCCGAGGTCGAAGAAGTTCTCGCCGAGGTCCGGCTGGCCGATGCCGAGCAACTCGCCCAGCACCGCCGAGACCTCCGACTCGACCGGCGAACCCCGCCGCACCACCGGAGCCTGCCGGGGCACCTGCGGCAGTGCGGCCCGGTCTACCTTGCCGCTCGGGGTATGGGGGAGCACGGCGAGCGGCACCCAGCGGGCGGGCACCAGGTGCGCGGGCAACCGTTCCGCCACCGCCGCGCGCACCGCGGCCACGTCCACGGTCTGCGGTGTCACGTACGCGGCGAGCACCCCGTCCGGCGCCACCACCGCCGCGGCCGTCACCGCCGCGTGCGCGGTGATCGTGCCCTCCACCTCGGCCGGCTCGATCCGGTAGCCGCGCACCTTCAGCTGGCCGTCCATCCGCCCCGCGTACTCCAGCACGCCGTCCGCCCGGAACCGGGCCACGTCACCGGTCCGGTACATCCGCGCCCCTGGCGTCGCCGCGTACGGGTCGGGCACGAACCGCTCCGCCGTCTGCCCCGGCGCACCGCGGTACCCGCGCGCTACCTGCGCGCCGCCCACCCACAGCTCGCCGAACACGCCGACCGGCACCGGCCGCAGCGCCGCGTCCAGTACCCGGGTGGTCGTGTTCGCGACCGGGGTGCCGATCGGCACCACCCCTGCGGGCACGTCCCCAGCGCGGATCGCGAACCACGTGCAGCCGACCGTGGTCTCCGTCGGGCCGTACTCGTTGACCACGACCGTGTCCGGCGCGTGCCGGGCCCACGCCGCGAGCATCCGGCCGTGCAACCGCTCGCCGCCGACGACGAGCCGGTGCGCCGCGTTCGCGACGGCGGCCGGGGCCAGTGCCTGGTCCAGCACCGCCAGGTGCGACGGGGTCAGCTTCACGAGCCCGAACCCGCCGCGGGTCGCCAACGTCACCAGGTCCTCGGCGCTGCGCCCGCCCGCGCCGCAGGTCACCGGCTCCCCGGCCGCCCACACCGGCCACACCGACGTGACCGGCAGGTCGAACGCCATCGACGAGTACAGCGGTGCGCCGGCGCCCCGACGCGACCGGTACTCCTCCCGCGCCCAGGTCACGTAGTTCACCGCGTTGCGGTGCTCGACCTGCACTCCCTTGGGGACACCCGTCGACCCGGAGGTGAAGATCACGTACGCCAGCGCGCCCACCGGCAGTGCGAGACCGAGGTTCTCGCCCGGCTCGGCGGCGATCGCGGGGTCGTCCACCAGCACGACCGGAACGTCCACATCGGACATCACGGGCAGCTCCGGCGCGGTCACGACGAGCCGGGCCGCAGCGGCGCTCAGCAGCTGGGCCCACCGCCGCGGCGGGTCGGCCGGGTCCAGGGGCAGGTACGCCGCGCCCGCCTTCAGCACCGCGAGCAGCGTGGTCAGCAGTGCGGGACCACGCGGCAGCACGACACCCACGACGTCCTCCGGCACGACCCCGCGCGCGACCAGGAGCCGTGCCAACCGGTTCGCGGCCGCGTTCAGGTCGCGGAAGGTGACCGCCGCGCCATCCGCGCCGACGACCGCGGTCGCGTCCGGCCGGGTACGGGTGACCGCCTCCACCAGCTCATGCAGCAGCGCGATGCTCGCGCCGGACTCCGGGCCGCGGGCGAACACCGCCAGGTCCCACGTCTCGCCGTCGGTGAGCACCGGCAGGTCCGACACCGGCCGGTCCGGCGAGTCCGCGACCGACGCCAGCAGGGTCAGGAAACGGCCCGCGAACCGGTCCACCGTCGCGTGGTCGTACACGTCGGTCGCGTACTCGAACTCACCGGTGACGGATCCGTCCGGGCGCCGCACCAGGTCCAGTGTCAGGTCGAACTTCGCGGTGCGACGGGGGAGCGGCAGCGGTTGTGCCGCCGCACCCGCGACTCGTGTGGTCGTCACTTTCGCGACCGTGTAGGTGAACGACACGTCGAACAGCGGGTTGTCGCCCAGCACCCGGTCCGGCGCGACCCGCTCCACCACCCGGTCGAACGGCACGTCCTGGTGGTCCAGCGCGTCGAGCACCGCCACCCGCACGCGGTCGAGGAGCTCCGCGAACGTAGGGTTCCCCGCCGCGCCGGTACGGATCACCACCGTGTTCGCGAAGTGCCCGACGAGACCGGTGAGCTCGGGGTGCGGCCTGCCGGACACCGGGGTGCCGACCAGCACGTCCCGGCCGCGTGCGTGCCGGGTCTGCAACGCCTGGAACGCCGCCAGGTACAGCACGAAGCCCGTCACACCGTGCGCGGACGCGAGCTCGTCCAGGCGCGCCACGAGGTCGGCGGGCACGGTGAACCGCACGGTCGCCCCGTCGCCGTCCCGGACCTCGGGCCGGGGCCGGTCGGTGGGCAACCGCAGCCGGTCCACGCCCGCGAGCGCGCGCTGCCAGTGGTCGAGCTGTGCACGCGCCTCGGCCGACGCGAGCCACATCCGTTGCCATGCCGCGAAGTCCTGGAACCGAACCGGCAGCGGACCGTCCGATGTGGCCATCAGCTCCATGGCGAGCACGTCGAAGGACAGCCCGTCGCACGCGATGTGGTGGACCACGACGAGCAGCACGTGGTGGTCGTCGTCGGCCAGCCGGACGAGCCGCGCGCGGAACGGAAGTCCGTGCTCCAGGTCGAACGGGCGCTTCGACTCCGCCGCGAACAGGTCCGCCAGCGCCCGCTGTGATTCCACAGTGGACACCGCAAGAGGCTCGTCCGGAGCTGGTTCGAGCACCGGTGCCGGCTCCCCGTCCACCACCGGGAACCGCGTCCGCAACGGCTCGTGGCGCACCAGCACGCGCCGGAGCCGGTCCCGCAGCGCAGCCACGTCGAGTGGTCCGCGCAGCCGCAGCGCCCACGGCTCCACGTACGGGTCGCGGTCCGGCGCGAGCTGGTGCAGGAACCACAACGCGCGCTGGCCCGAGGTCGTCAGCGGCGGACCGGTGGCCGTCCCAGCCATACTGTCTCTAATAGACGATCCACTGTGGCGCGGCAGAGCCGCGATGGCGCCGATCGTCCGTACCCGCAACACATCCGCCACCGACGGCGCCTGCCCGGTGGCCTCCCGAAGCGCCGACACCAGCCGGGCCGCCGCCAGCGAGTCGAGGCCGAGCGCGACGTGGTCGTCGGCCGTTCCGAGGGTGTCGAGGCCGAGTGCCTCCGCGCACAGCCGCACCACCGGTGCCTCGTCCTCGGTGCGCGGCGGCACGTACGGCGCCGACCGGCGCGCGGGATCGGGCAACGCGCTCCGGTCGACCTTTCCGTTGCTGTTGAGCGGAAACTTTGCCAGCCACATGAACTCCGCCGGCACCATGTAGTCCGGTAGCAGGCCACGCAGGTGTGCCCGCAGCTCATCGGGGGCCACCGCGCGACCGATCAGGTAACCGACCAGGCGCGTGCCGCCGGCCGGTGTGGTCCTGGGATGCACTACCGCCGCCCGCACCCGGGGATGCGCCACCAGCCGCGCCTCGATCTCCCTCGGCTCCACCCGGTGCCCGTTGATCTTCACCTGGTGGTCGGCCCGGCCGAGGATCTCGACCCTCCCGTCCGGCAGCACCCGGCCCAGGTCCCCGGTGCGGTACCGACGCGCGCCGCCCGGCGCCGGCACGAACCGGGTCGCGGTCAACCCCGGCTGACCCGCGTACCCGTCCGCGAGCCCGCACCCGGCGATGTACACGTCCCCGACGCGACCCGACGCGGCCGGCGCCAGGTCCTCGCCGAGAACCGTCACCCGCTCACCCGGCAGCTCCGCCCAGTCCGTCAGCGTGCCGTCCCGGCCCAGCCGGGAGACCGCCGACCAGATCGTCGTCTCGGTCGGCCCGTACAGGTCCCACACCGGAACCCCCGTGCGGGACAGGCGCGCGGCGAGATCCGGAGGCATCGACTCGCCCCCGCACCACACCCGGAAGCCCGGCGGCGGTGACCACCCGCCGGTCAGCAGCAACCGCCACGTCGCCGGCGTCGCCTGCAGCACCGTCGCGCCGGAGCCGGCCAGCAGCCCGGCCAGCCTCGCCGGGTCGGTGGCGTCGTCCCGGTCCGCGACCACGACGGTGCCACCCGTGACCAACGGCAGGAACAGCTCCACGACGGAGATGTCGAATGCCGCGGTGGTCACGGCCACCAGCATGTCTCCAGCGCCCATTCCGGGCCGCTCCGCCAGCCCCGCCAGGGTCGCCGACACCGCCGCGTGCCGGACCGCGACTCCCTTCGGCCGGCCGGTCGATCCGGAGGTGTACATCAGGTACGCGAGCCCGGCCGGGGACGCCAGCGACCGCATCCGGCCCGCGCCAGGCGCGGTCGCCAGCAGCATGCGGTCCACGGTGGACGAGGCGGTCGCCGGCCCGCTCGCCATGTCGGTCAGCACCAGCGACGCCCCGGAGTCCTCGAGCACGTAAGCGATCCGCTCCACCGGGTGCGCCGGGTCGACTGGCAGGTACGCCGCGCCGGCCCGCCACACCGCGAGCAACGCCACCACGAGATCGACCCCGCGCGCCAGGCACACCCCAACCACGTGCCCAGGTCCGAGCCCGCGAGCGGTCAGGTCCGCGGCCACCCGCGCGACCCACTCGTCCAGCTCCGCGTACGTCAGCGCATGTCCCCGGTCGCGCACCGCGACGGCGTGCGGCTGGCGCGCGGCGACCTCAGCGACCTGCCCAGGGACGGGTCGCACGGTCATGCGAACCCGTCGGGCCGGCGCCTGCTGTAGCCACGCACACCGGACTCGGACTGCTCGAACACGTTCAACGGGTTCCGTTCGGGACTAGGAGATGTAGTCGTAGTACGACCGCAGACCTGGCATCAGCAGCCTGGGCGGCACCTTGGCGACCACGCCGAGCGCGAACAGCAGGTTGTAGCGCAGGTTCTGCAGCGGCATGCCGTGCCGCACCGCGGTCAGCCCGCGGATGGCACTCGTCCGGTCGTGCCAGTCGATGTTGAACGACACCGACGAGCTCAGTGACGTCACCTTGTGCAGCGTGCCGGGTGGCATGTAGAACAGGTCGCCCGCCTCCACGTCGCAGGTCATCACCGTCGCGCCGGCGAACGCGGGATGGCGGTCGAGGTCCGGAGCTTCCGGGTCGACCGACGCCCACCGCCAGTTGTACGTGTAGCACTTGTCCCGCTCGGCGTCGGCGACCATCACGAACCGCTTCCTGCCGTGCAGCTGGAAGAACAGGTTGTGGGTGAGCAGCGTGTCGAAGTGCAGCGGGGTCAGCGCCCGCGACGGTCCGACGAAGAACTGGGTGAACTTCCACCACTCGCTCCGGAAGAACGTGGGGACGTATTCCGCGGGAAACGGCTCGAGGTCCCGACGCAACACCGGGATCATCGACAGCAGCGGCACGTCGTGCAGGTACCCGGGCGGGTCGCCGGGGTCGTCGGTCGTGGCCTGACTCGCCTCCCAGGTCGCCAGGTCCCGCGCGTAGTCGGCGAGCCGCACCATTTCCGTGCGTCCCTCCGACACCGTGCCGACCTTCAGCCGAACCCGCTGGTCCGGCGCGATCTCGCCGAGATGGTCGGCCGACCATGTGGACACCGCCGGCATGCCCGCGACCGCGCCGCGCATCACCACGGGCATGCGGCCGACGTACTCCGCCCGGAACTCCTCCGGGGTCAGGCTAGGCCGCACGTCCACGGGAACGGGCTGGGCCGTCGTCGTCACAGCGTCATCTCCTGTCGTTGGTCCACGCCTGCCGCTCCCTCCGCCGCCCATGGGGGCGGCGCCACGACCTCGAGCACCGCGCAGCCATAGCTGAAGCCGAGTCCGTTGCCGCACAGGGCGACCACGTCCCCAGGGCGCACGGCGCCGGTCTCGGTGAGGTGGGTCAGGCCGCCGAACTGGTTGCCGGTACCGAGGTGGCCGACCGTGCGGCCCCATTCCCAGGTCGTCCGCGCCTCGTCGATGCCGAGTCCTTCGCGGAGCTCCCGGTCGACCATGTTGGCGCCGATGTTCGGGAACACCCACCGCGTCACGTCGCCCGGCTTGATGCCGGCCTCCGCGAGCGCCTGGGTCACGCTGTCCTTCTCCAGTGCCGCCATCGCGTCCAGCATCGGCAGCAGCGCACGGCGCTGCGCCATCAGGAAGGCGCGGCGGTCGGGAAAGTCCTTCGGGTCCGCGGCCACGGTGTCGGCGAACCGGCCGTCGCCCAGCACCACGGTCGACAACAGCCGCAGCGGGCCGGGCCCGTTGCACAGCACCACCGCCGACGCGCCGTCAGCGTCCACGCTGCCCGGATCCGCCCGATACCGGTTGACGCCGGGGCCCCCGTGCCGGTCCGCGGTGGTCACCACCGCCGCCATGCCCGGCCCCGCGGCCGTCAGGTACGCGGCGGCCAGCTGCAGGGCGGCCAGTGCGCCGTTGCACGTCTGCCGCACGTCCACAGTGAACGCACGGTGCGCGAGCGTCCTGCCGTGCACGTAGGCGGCGGGCACCACGTCGTCCGGCCCCTGTGGCGTGCTGCCGGTGTGCGCGTGCAAGACGATGTCCTCGGCGCGCACGGCGGACCGCGCGATCGCACGCGTGACGGCGCGCACCGCCATGTCCACGGGGAGCACGTCGTCGGCTACGGACACCGACCGGTATCCGTGCGCGGTGGACAGCTCCTCGTCGTACCGTCCGTCGGCGACCGCCGACGCGACATCTTCGTTGTGGCCCAACGCAAGGGCGCAAGATTTCACATGGATGTCAGTCCACCGCAACCTGTAACCCCCTTGGCCCCAAGGCTGTGGACACCGCGGGCTACCATACCCGACCACCGGCCGGTTGGGGAGAGTTCGCACGGATCCGCTTGGACGAGTCTCCCAGTTCTTTCGTTGTCCCGAGTTCTTGACCCGGTCGAGTGTTGACACGCTAGGGTTGCGGCGCAATTTCTCGTCCATTTTGGAGGTAAGCACATGAAAGCATTCCGTCACGTGCTCTCGCAGCTCGTCGACTCCGAGGACCTGAAGGCCCTCGACCCTGATGAGCTGCGGGACATGCTGTCCAAGTTGGACGACGAGGTCGTGTACGGCACCAACGAGGCCGTCGTCAGCTGACCCAGTCGTGGATTGCGAGGCCAGGGCGCCGCGTTCGTCGGCGCCCTGGCCTTCTTGGTTCGCGTGTGGCTTGCCCGTCGTCAGTCGACGATGGCCCGTTCCCGCGTGGCTCGCTCAGCCGCGGTGATCTCCGGCTCGGTGATCACCCGCAGTCCAAGCAGGAGCGACAGGCTGATCAGCGCGGTCACCGCGAACATCCCCTGCAGGCCGATCACCTCGGCAAGCGATCCGCCGAGCAGTGCGCCGAGCGGCATGCTGCCCCACGACACGATCCGTGCGGACGCCGACACCCGGCCCATCAGCTCCTCGGGGATGATGCGCTGTCGCATGGAGACACCCACGACGTTCCACACCATCATCATCGCGCCGTGCAGGACGAACGACGTCGCGACCAGCGCGACGTTCGCCGTCACCGCCGGCACGGCCTGCGCGGCCACGGCGGCGAGGATCGTCAGCAGCAGCACCTTCGAGCGGCCGAGCGCCTTCTCCGCGCGCTCGGTGAACAGCGAGCCGATCACCGCCCCGACCGCGGTCGCCGTCAGCAGCCAGCCGAACGCGTACTCCGGCAGACCCATCGCCGAGCCGGCGCCGACAGCGTAGAGGACGAACACGGAGTGGAACGCGATGTTGGCGAGGTTCATGCCACCGGACACCAGCGCCAGCGTGCGCAGCAGCCGGTGGTTCACCAGGTAGCGCACGCCTTCGCTGATGTCCTCGCGCATCCTGGTCTGCGTGGCGCGCTTGGGGACGAAACGCCCGCTGATCAGCACCAGGGCCACCACGGCGATCCCGTAGAGCGCGGCCGGCGCGAACACCGCGGCCACCGCGGCCACCGCGAACAGCATGCCGCCGCCGGCCTGGCCGACGAACGTCTCGGACACCTGGCGGGCCGCGAACAGACGCGAGTTCGCCTTGTTCAACTGCTCGTCCGGCACCATCATGGGCAGCGTCGCCTGCGCCGTGCCCTCGAAGAACACCTCAGCGACCCCGAGGAGCAACGCGAGGACACAGAGCATCCAGTAGCTATCCACATCGATCACCATCGCCGCGGCGAACACGCCGAGCGCGATGCCGCGCAACACGCTGGCGCTCACCAGGATGCGGCGCCGGTCCAGCCGGTCGGTGAGCGCGCCGGCGGGCAGCGATACCACCAACCACGGCAGGAACGCGAGCATGGTGACCAGGGAAACGAGGAACGGTGAGCGCGTGTACTGCACCGCGATCAGCGGAAGCGCGACACGGTACAGGCCGTCGGCGAGGTTCGACAACGTCGACGCCGTCCATAGTTTCCAGAAGCGGGAGCCCAGCGAAGCCATCGGCACAGGCTTCCAGGTCTCCCACCATCCTGTCCATCACCACACAGCGCGTGCCGATCGCGTGGCGTCGCGTCGATTTCGAGCAGTTTGAGTGAGGAATGCATGAACAAGGTCGTGTCCAAGGACGGCACGGAGATCGCCTACGAGACCACGGGGACTGGTCCGGTCGTCATACTCACCGGCGCCGGCATTGTAGGCCGATCGGATTATGCACCGCTGGCGAACGCGCTCGCCGCGCGGCACACGGTATACGTCTACGACCGGCGCGGCCGGGGCGACAGCGGCAACACCCTGCCCTATGACCAGGAACGGGAGGTCGAGGACATCGCCGCGATCGTCGAGGTGGCGCGCGGCGCGGACACCGGGGAACCGGTGTGCCTGCTGGGCATCTCCTCCGGCGGTGCGCTGGTGCTCGAGGCGGCCGCGGCAGGTGTCCCGGTCGACCGGGTCGTCGTGTACGAGGTTCCCTACTGTGCCACGGAGGACACCGCTTCCCGCTGGCAGAACTATGTGGAGGGGCTCTGGGTCGCGCTCGCGGAAGGGCGCGAGGGGGACGCGCTGGAACTGTTCATGCGGTTCTCCGGCGCGAACGACGCTCTGGTTGCGTCCGCGCGCAACTCGCCGAACTGGGCCGGCCTGGCCAGCGTGGCGCACCTGCTCGCGTACGAGGCGGCGAGCACCGGCGACGGAGTGCCGCCCGTCGCACGCCTGGCGACGATTTCCCAGCCCACGCTGGTGTTGACCGGCAGCGTGCCCGCGAACGCCCGGCTGGGTATGGGGGAGATGCCGCCGGACTTCTACCTGCGCGCCTCGGAGGCGATCGTCGACGCGGTGCCCGGTGCCAACGGCCTGGTACTCGAAGGTCAGGCGCATGAACCGGATCCGGTCAGGCTCAGGTCGGTCATGACGGACTTCTTTTCCGGCATTTCCTGGCAGCTGTGAGGCAATCTGTGGTAGGTGCGACAGGCGTCCGAGGCCACTGTGGAAGGTCTTGTCGTCGGACCATTGTGGAGAGTCTTGACAGTGTCCACCGGCCGCTCTAGCTTGTGGGTCAATCTCGCTGAGGGGACGTGATTCGTACTTTGTGGCCGTACCGTAAAGGGAGGTAACGGCCAGTAATCCCCCGACTAGGATGAGCTACGGGTTACATCCATGTTGTGGCGTCGTGGCTATGCATGAAGGGCTGCACGGGTGTTCGATGACGACAACGCAAAATATTTCGTGGTCGTGAATTCGGAGGAACAGTATTCGATCTGGCCGGAGGGTCGCGATCTGCCGGACGGGTGGACTGCGGTCGGTGTCGCCCGGCCCAGGAACGAATGCCTCGACCACATCGAGCGGGTCTGGACCGACATGCGGCCCAAGAGCGTTCGTGAGGCCCTCGACCGCGCCGCGAACTCGGAGAACTCCGGTTCGTTTGCCACCCAAGGAAGTCGCATGGTTCTCTCGCAGCTCGTGGACGCCGACGAACTCAAGGCCATGTCGCCGGAGGAGCTGCGCAACATGCTCGCCAACCTCGACGACGACGTGATCTACGGCGAGGACGAAGACGAGCAGCCACTCGCACCCAGGCCCGCGGCTGACGGGGCATAACACGCCCGGACGCTAAACATTTTCGTTTCTTCTCTTTTCATGTCGGCTCCGTGCGTGCCTTTTTTGTTGAATCTGGAGTTCTTTACTTGTCGACTCAGTCGAGCGGAGCGGTGCGGAGTGACCTGACGGCCGAAGTCATGGATTCCGTTGCCGGCGTGGTCGAGCACGTTTTCGAGCGTTATCCACAGGTGGGAAGGCGGGCGGGCAGGCACGATCTCGATGGCAGACTGCCCACCATCGAGCCCCCTGATCTGTCCGAGATGGACAGAATGCTCACCGCCGCGTCGGCCGGGCTCGATGCCCTGCCCGCCGACGCCGATCCCGAGCTGCGCGCCGACCTCGGCGTCGCGGTCCAGGTGCTCACCGACGAACGGTTCGGCATCGCCGACCTCGGCCGGGTCCACCGGGGCCCGAACGGATGGCTCGCGGAGACCGACGTCTCACTGTACCTGCGCGGGAACCACGCGCCGTTCGCCGACCGGCTCGCCGCGCTCGAACAACATCTCGCCGGCATCCCGTCGTTTCTCGACTCGGCCGCCGGCACGCTTGGATCCAGGCTGCCCGCCGGGGAGCGGATCAGCGGCATCGAGAACGCCAGGGCCCGCGCCGCGGGCATCCGCGACCTGGCCGGCCAGCTCGTGACCGAACGCCCCGAGCTCGCCGGCGGCCGTCTCACTGGTCTCGCCGACGACGCGAGCGCGGCGTGCACCCGGTTCGCCGACGCCGTGGCGGCCACCGCACCAGCCAGCGCGGTGTTCGGCCCCGACCGGCTCGCCGGCTACCTCATGGCAGCCGAAGGTGTCGACCGGCCCGTCGACGAGCTCCTCGACGAAACCGATGTCGAGGTGCGCCGGATCGTCGCCCGGCTCGACGAGCTCGCCACGAGGCTCGGCGCCGGGGACCGGCGCCAGGCCTACGAACTGATGAGCGAGCAAGTCCCGGACGGCCCGGTGGTGGACACCCTGGAACGGATCGTCGACCGGCTGCGGATGTTCTGGGCCGACCAGGACGTCGTCACGATCAGCAGCAGGAATGGGCTGGAGATCCGTCGGGCCCGCGAGTCCGCGAGCTCCGCCGAAGTCGTGTTCGACATCGGCGGACCCCTGGAGGTGGTGCCGCAGCCGCACATCCTGCAGGTGCCGGAACCGCGTGACACGCGCGAGAGCCGTGTGCTCCGCGACTACCTCAACGAGCCCATGCTCGAGATGATCGCGGTGCACGAGGTGTTCCCGGGCCACTACCTGCACTACGAGGCCACTCCGCCGACCGCGAGCGTCATCCGCCGCTGCGTGCCGTGGTTCCCCGGCGCCACCGAGGGTTGGGCCCACTACGCAGAGGCGCTCGCCGTCGAACGGGGTCTCGCCGACGGCCGCCCGCTCGTGGAGGTCGCCGCACTCCGCTTCCAGCTCGAGGCCGCCGCCCGGTCACTCGCCTTCCTTTCCATCCACAGTGGACGGTGGAGGTTCGGCGACGCGGTGACCACGGTGGCCACGCTGTGCGGGTGGTCGGCGGAACGCGCCACGCGCGAGGTGCTCGTCGTCGTCGCCGACCCCACCGGCGCCATGTACACCCTCGGCCGTCTGTGCTTGGGGCGGTGGCGCGTCCTCGCCGGCGTCGGGGACACGGAGGCCGACCTGAAAGCCTTCCACGACCGCCTGATCCGCTGCGGCAGCGCGCCGCTGTCCACGGTCTGGCGCTACTACCTCGACGGGCAGTGCGCGCCCGCACCGGGAGCGGCCTCATGAGCGGAGCTTGCGGAGCGAACCATCAAACACAGGGCGACCGCGAGCGGCTCGACCGAGCCTGCGAGGGGGAGTCGTGAGCGGCGAGCGGACCGACCCGGCACGGCTCGCCCGGTCCCGGTCCAACTTCCTGAAGCTGTGGATCGGGCAGGGCGTGAGCCAGTTCGGCTCCGAGATCTCCCTGCTGGCGATCCCGACGCTGGCGATCCTCGTCTACGACGCGACCCCGTTCGAGGCCAGCGTCGTCGGCGCGCTCGGCGTCATCCCGTTCACCCTGTTCTCCCTGCCCGTCGGTCCGCTCGCCGACCGGCTGCCGCGCAAGACCGTGCTCGTCGCCTGCGACGTCGGGCGGGCCGCTGTCATCGGCATGCTCGCGATCACGTACCTGGCCGGCGCGCACGAGATGTGGATCGTGTACGTCACCGCCTTCCTCGTCGGCACGTGCACGGTGTTCTTCGACATCACGCACATGTCCTACGTGCCGCACGTGGTCGCCGAGCGGGACCTGCTGTCCGCCAACGCGAAGCTCAGCGGCACCGCGTCGGTCGCACAGACCGCGGGCCCGAGCGTCGGCGGCCTGCTGATCCAGGCGCTCGCCCCCGCCCGGACCCTCGTCCTCGGTGCCGTCTCCTACCTCGCGTCCGCGCTCGCCATCGCGCTCGTGCGCACCGAGGAGCCCAAGCGGGAACGCCCGAGGCTGCGCCTCAAGCTCCTGTTCACCGAGATCGGCGAGGGTCTCGTGTACGTCCGGCGCACGCCGGTGCTCGCCCGCATCGCCATCACCAACGCGGTCGTCGACTTCGGTCAGGCCATCATCCAGGCCGTGTACCTCGTCTTCCTCTACAACTCGCTGCACCTGCCGCCCGCCCAGGTCGGCTTCGTGCTCGCGGTCACCGGGGTCTCGTTCACCATCGGCGCGGTGCTGCTGCCGAAGGTGACCGCCGTGCTCGGGTTCGGCCGCACCATGGCGTTCTCGATCCTGCTCGGCATGGGCATCGAGTTGCTCACGCCGCTCGCCATGCTGGGCTTCGCGTTCGTCGTCCTCGCCGGAATCAACGCCGTCGCGGGGGCCACCAACGCCTTCTACGACGTCAACCAGCTCACCTACCGCCAGAAGATCACGCCGGACGAGCTCCAGGGCCGCGTGCACGCCACCATGCGCATGACCTTCCAGGGCCCGGAGCCCTTCGGGTATCTCGCGGGCGGTGGGCTCGCCACGCTCGTCGGCGTGCCGGCGACGATCTTCACCGGTGCCGTGATCTCCACCCTCGGCGCCACCATCCTGCTCACCGGACCCGTACTGCGACTGCGCACGGCCGAGGAGATCACTCGTGCCCCCGCGCCCGTCGCGTCCGCACCTCAGAAGGAGAACTCGTGACCGAGACGACGACGGCCGACGTCATGTCCCCCGTGACCTTCCCCGCGGACTACTGGGTCACCATCCCGGGTGGGCCGTTCATCATGGGCTCCGACGAGACCCGCGAGGACGGCAAGCCGCTGGCCGCCGCGCCGGCGCACACCGTCGACGTGCCCGAGTTCCAGATCGGCCGCCACCTGGTGACCGTGCGCGAGTTCGCCCGGTTCGTGGCCGAGACCGGTCACGTCACCACGGCCGAGCAGGTCGGCAAGAGCTGGGTGTGGGTCGGTGATCCCACGGTCATCGTTCCCGACCAGGACCACCTGTGGAAGGAGATCGAGGGCGCCACCTGGCGCGCCCCGCACGGACCGGGCTCCACGGTGGACGGCAAGGACGACCACCCCGTCGTGCACGTGAGCTACCTCGACTGCGTCGCGTACACCGAGTGGTCGGGCACCCGCCTGCCCAACGAGGCCGAGTGGGAGAAGGCGGCCCGCGGCACCGACCGCCGGACCTACGCCTGGGGTGAGGAGGAGCCGACCCCGCAACTGTGCAACCACACGATGAACGTCGGCGACACCACCCCCGTCGGCGCCTACCCGAAGGCCGCGGGGCCGTACGGGGTGGAGGACATCGTGGGCAACGTGTGGGAGGTCATGGCCAACGGCTACCACCGTTACCCGTTCGACGAGAACAAGCCGCCGCGGGTGATCAAGACGAGGGTGGGCTCGATCGAGCTCGGTGTCATCCGCGGCGCCTCGTTCTACAACAACTGCGATCCGCGTGGCTGCAAGGCGTGGGTGCGGATCTACAACCTGCCCGAGTACTGCTGCTACGACATGGGATTCCGCGTCTGCGCCCGGTGAGCGCAGGGGAGCGGCAGGTACGCGCGAGACACGAAGAAGCGGGTGATCCGGATCGACAGGCCGTTGCTCGAGCGAGTGGACGCGTTGCTACGCGCGCTCCCGAGGGCCAGGGTCGTCCGCCTGCCGCACCGCGGCATCCGGCTCTACGCCAAGATGGAGTCGGAGAACCGGACCGGCAGCGCGAAGGACCGCGCCGCGATCTGGATCCTGCGTGAGGCTGTACGGCGCGGGGAGATCACCCGCGACACGACGGTCGTCGAGTCCTCGTCCGGCAACTTCGCGCTCGCGCTCGCCACGTTCCTCAACGAGCTCGGCGTGCGGTTCGTCCCGGTGCTCGACACGAACGTCAACGCCGCGACCGAACACACGCTGCGGCGGCTGTGTGCGCGGGTGGAGAAGGTGACCGAACCCGACGACGCGGGCGGCTACCTGCTCAGCAGGCTCGCCCGCGTCGCCCGGCTGCGCGAGGAGCTCCCGGACGTGTACTGGCCCGACCAGTACACCAACCCGGACGGTGGGCAGGGGCACTACGAGCTGACCGCGGGGGAGCTCCTCGCCGACCTCGGCCGGATCGACTACCTGTTCGTCGGCGTCGGCACCGGCGCCACCATCAACGGCCTGTCCCGGCGGGTGCGGGTCGCCAACCCGGAGACCACGGTCGTCGCCGTCGACGTCGAGGGCTCGGCCATCTTCGGGTCGCCTCCCGCGCGGCGGCGGATCCCCGGCATCGGGTCCAGCATCCGGCCGCCGCTGGTCGACACCGCGCGCATCAGCGAGGTGATCGTTCTGTCCGAAGTGGACGAGGTGGCCGGGTGCCGGGCGCTGCTGCGCGAACACGGCATCTACGCGGGCGGCTCCACCGGCTGCGTGTACGCCGCCATCACCCGCCACTTCGGCGACCGCGGTGACCGGGCCGGGCCGGAGCCGGTCGTCGCGTTCCTCTGCGCCGACCGCGGCGAGCCCTACGCCGAGACCGTCTACGCGGACAGCTGGGTCGCCGACCACCTCACGCCCTCGGGCGGATTCCCGTCGGGGCTGCTGCACGTGCCGACCTCGTGACCTCAGGGAGACACCGCGTGACGACCACCGTGTGGACACCGCCGCCCGCCGACGAGCGCGCGCTGACCGCCTGGCTGCGCGAGCGCTGCGAGCACGACCCGGTGCAGCGCGACCCGGACGGCGGCTGGCACGTCTTCGGCTACCAGGAGGTCAAGGAGGTCCTCGCCGACCACGGCTCGTTCTCCAACGCCGTCGTGCGGCCGTTGCCCGCCGACTCGCCGATGAAGCTGTACCGCGCCGGCAACCTGTCCTGGATGGACCCGCCCCGCCACCGGCAGCTCCGCGCGCTCGTCAACCAGGTCTTCACGGCCCGTTACGTCGCCGGCCTCGAGCCGATGATCCGGGAGACGGTCGAGACGTTCCTCGGCCAGATCCGCGGCCGGCCCGAGGTGTCCTATGTGGAGGGCTTCGCCTCGCCCGTCGTCGCCACCGTCATCGCCCGCATGCTCGGCATCCCCGGCAAGGGTCACCGGCTGTTCCGCCAGTGGTCCGCCGACCTGCTCGCGCTCGCCGACCCGAGCGTCGAGCAGAACGGGCTGCAGAAGGTGCTCACCAACACCCAGCTCGCCGAGGCCTACCTGCACCAGTTCATCGGCCGGCGCCGCGAGCACCCGGCGGACGACCTCACCAGCGGCCTGATCGCGTCCCAGGTGGAAGGTGAACGGCTCGGCGACGTCGAGATCGCCGGTCTCATCGCGCTGCTCATGTCCACCGGACAGGCCGCCACGCTCACGCTCGTGAACGCGATCATCGTGCTCGACGCCCATCGTGACGCGCTCGTCGCGCTGCGCGCCCGGCCAGAGCTGCTCGAACCGGCCATCGAGGAGATCATGCGCTACCGGTCCCAGACCACCAGAGTGGCGCGCAAGACCACCAGGGACGTGGTCGTCGCCGGGCACGAGATCCCCGCCGGCCGGTCCGTCACGGTGTGGTTCGCGGCCGCCAACCGGGATCCCCGCGTGTTCGCCCACCCCGACACCTTCGACATCGAACGCACGCCCAACCCGCACATCGCGCTCGGCCACGGCATCCACTTCTGCCTCGGCGCGCCGCTCGCCCGCATGGAGCTGCGCATCGCGCTGCGCCGCCTGCTCGAGACCACGGTGGACTTCGCCGTCGACCGCGCCGGGACCCGACTGCTGGACCCGCGCCTGATGTTCGGCGCGAGTGAGGCCGCCGTCCGCTTCCACTGGACCGACCGGGCATGAGGGGAACGCCATGACCGACCTCGTCCCGGGTGGACTCACCGCGCTGGTCGCCGCGCACGCCTACCGCGACCCGGCCAAGGTCGCGCTCTCGTTCGCGCCGGCACACCTCGACGGGGCCCGCGTCGACCTCACCTACGCCGGCCTGCGCGCCCGGACCGTGGCTCTCGCCCGGGTGCTCGCCACGCGGGTGCGGCCCGGTGCCCGTGTGCTGCTGCTGTTCCCGACCGCGCACGAGTTCGCGCCCGCGTTCCTGGGTTGCCTCGCCGCGGGCGTCGTCGCCGTGCCGGTGCCACTACCGATGGACGAGGGTGCCCGCCGCCGTGTGCTCACCGTCGCCCGCGACTGCGACGTCAGCCTCGTCGCGTCCCTGTCGTTCGTGCACGACCTCGCGCTCGCGAGCGACGACCCGGACCTGCGGGCGTTCGCCGAGGCGGCCGACTGGCTCCTGCTCGACCGGATGGACCTCACCGCCACCGACACCGCCACGTGCGACGACGACGGGGCCGGGCTGCCGGTGACCGACGCGGCCGACGTGGCGTTCCTCCAGTACACGTCCGGGTCCACCAGCGCCCCGCGTGGCGTCGTCGTCACCCACGGCGCCCTGCTGCACAACGAGGCCGCCATCCGCCGGTCCTTCGGCGTCACGCGGGACTCCACGATCGTGAGCTGGCTGCCGCTGCACCACGACATGGGCCTGATCGGCGCCATGCTCCAACCCCTCTACACCGGCGGCAAGGGAGTCATCCTCGACCCGCTGTCGTTCGTGCGCCGGCCCGCGAGCTGGCTGGAGGTGGTCAGCGCCGAGCGCGCCGACGTCAGCGGCGGCCCCAACTTCGCCTACGACCTGTGCGTCCGCAAGGTCACCGACGAGGAGAAGGCGGGGCTCGACCTGTCGCACTGGCGCGTGGCGTTCAACGGCGCCGCGCAGGTCTACCCGCGCACGCTCCGCGCGTTCACCGAGGCCTTCCGCGACACCGGCTTCCGGCACGAGGCGCACCTGCCGTGCTACGGCCTCGCCGAGGCCACGCTCCTCGTCACCACCGTCGCGCCGGACGGCTCCCGCGTGTTCGACACCGACTCCCTGGCCACCGGCGCCCCCACTCCCGCGAAGGACGGCCGCGAGCTGGTCGCCTACCGCCTGCCCGACCACACCGAGATCCGGGTGCTCGACCAGGAGACCGGCGCCGACCTCCGTGCCGGCACGGTCGGCGAGATCGCTGTGTCCGGCGCCAGCAACGGCGCGGGCTACTGGGACACCGACTCCTCCGGCACGTTCGGCGTCCGCGTCGACGGCCGGCCGTTCCTGCGCACCGGAGACCTCGGCTTCCTGGATGGCGGCGCGCTGTTCGTGGTCGGTCGGAGCAAGGACCTGATCGTCCAGCGCGGCCACAACATCCACCCCGAGGACCTGGAAGCCGACGCCGGTACCTGCGATCCCGGTGTACGGCCCGGCCGCACCGCCGTGTTCGGCGTCGACCACGACGGTGACGAGGCCGTCGTGGTGTGCCAGGAGGTGCGGGCCGACTCCGCACCGGAGCGCCACGCCGCCATCGCCGCCCGCATCCGCGCCACCCTCGCCCGCGTCCACGGGGTCACCGCGCACACCGTGCTGCTCGTCCCGCCCGGCACCGTCACCAAGACCTCCAGCGGCAAGATCCAGCGCTTCGCCGCCCGGCGACGGCACCGCGACGGGGTGCTCCCCGTCCTGCACGCCGACACGCTGACCACCCGCACGTCCTCGCTTGCCGAGCACCTGGCGGACACCGGGTTCGCCGGCCGGACCGGAGCCGACCGCACCGCCGCGCTCAGCGCGGCGCTGTGCGCCCACATCGGTGCCGTCCTCGGCTTGCCCGCGCCGCCGGCCAGCACCTCCTCACTCGTCGAGCTCGGCGCCGACTCGCTCGCCGCCGCCCGGCTGCGCCACGACGTCCAGGACGCGCTCGGCGTCGGGCTCCCGCCGACCGCCACCCTGCGCGCGGACTCCGTCGCAGACTTCGCCGCGACCATCTCGGCCGCACCGGCGGCCGCGCCGCACTCCGGCGGGAGCGACGGCTACGAGCTCACCTCGGCCCAGCGCGCGCTGTGGTTCCTGCACCGGGCCGGCCCCGACCGCGGCGACTACAACGTCACCAGGGCGTTCCGCGTCACCGGGACCGTCGACCCGGCCGCGTTCCGCGCCGCGCTGACCGCAGTCACCGCCCGCCACCCGAGCCTGCGGCTGGCCGTCACCAACCGCGACGGCCTCCCGCACGCCGAACCGCTGCGCGTGTCCGAGATCGAGGTCGAGGTGGTCGACGCCCGCGGCTGGGACGCCGAGCGGGACGCCGGCTGGTACCGCGCGTTCGCCACCCGGCCGTTCCCCCTCGAACGCCGCCCACCGCTGTGTGCCGCGCTGCTGCGCCGCGACGACGACTGGCGGTTCGTGCTGTCCATGCACCACATCGTGTGCGACGTGTCGTCCTACGCGATCGTCGTCGCCGACCTCGCCGCCGAGCTCGCCGGCGACCCGCCCGCCGCCCGGCCCGCCGTGGCGCCGGCCGAGGTCGAGCGCGCCACGGTGCGGGAGCGCGGCGCCGCCCTCGCGGACTTCTGGCGCGCGGAGCTCGCCGGCGAGCTGCCCACCCTCGCGCTGCCGAACGTGGGGGAGCCCGACCCCAGCGCACCCCACGAGGCGCTCACCTGCCACGCCGGCGCCGACCTCGCCGCCGCGCTCACCCGGTTCGCCCGTGCCCACGGCCTCACCGTGCACAACGTCCTGCTCGCCGCCTACCAGGTGTCGCTGCACCGGCTCACCGGCCAGCCCGACCTGCTCGTCGGCGTCCCGACCGCGGGCCGCACCGACCCGCGTCTCGCCGAGTGGGTCGGCTACCTGGTCAACGTCGTGCCGGTGCGGTCCGGCTACCGCCCGGAAACGCCGTTCGCCGAGTTCGCCGCCGCCACCCACGACCACGTCCTCGACGTGCTCGACCACGCCGACCTGCCACTGTCGGACATCATCCGGCTACGCAACCCGGACCGCGACACCGCGACGGCCACGATCTTCCAGGCCATGTTCACCTGCTACACGGCGGCGCTGCCCGGTGGCGCCGCCGTCGCGGGCGTCGTCATGGGGGACGCGGACACCGCCTTGCCGTGCGGTGAAGTGACCCTGCACGGCCACCCCGTGCCCGACCACACCACGCAGTCCGACCTCGGGATGAACGTCGCCGTCCGCGGTGACCGGCTGGACCTCCAGCTCCAGTACGACCCGGCCGCGGTGTCCCGGGAGCAGGCCGAGCAGGTGGCCACCACCTACCTCGCGCTGCTCACCGCGATCGCCACGGCGCCCGCGACACCTGTGCGCGGCCTGCCGCTCCTCGACTCCGAGGAGGTCGCCGCGCTCGTCGCCCGCGGCATCGGCCCCGACGTGCCCCGCCGGGAGAACTACCTGGACTCCTTCGAGCGCATGGTGGACCGGGCGCCGGACGTCGTCGCGGTCGACGACGGCACGCGCACGCTCACCTACGCCGAACTGGACGCGCGCGCCAACCACGCCGCCGCGCGGCTTCGCGCCCTCGGCGTGCGCACCGACCGGAACGTCGTGATGAGCGGTGACCGGTCCGTCGACTACCTCGTCGCGCTGCTCGCCATCCACAAGGCCGACGGCGCGTACGTGCCCATCAGCCCCAGGGAGGCGCCGCGGCGCGCCGAGGCGATGGTCGCCGCCGTCGAGCCCGCTGCGATCGTCGCGAGCCCGTCCGGCCGCCACCTGTTCGGCGACCGCGAGGTTATCGACCTCGCCGAGCTCGCGTCCGGGCACAGCACGACCCGCCCGCCCCGGCTCTGCCACGACCACGCCGCGTCGACGATCATCCACACCTCGGGCTCCACCGGGGTGCCGAAGGCCGCCGTTTCCACCAACTACGGCGTCACCAACCACATGTGGCAGCTGGCCGAGCACTTCGGTCTCACCGAGGCCGACTGCGTCGCGCAGACCGCGCCCGTGTCGTTCGACATCTCCGTGTGGCAGCTGCTGACCCCGCTGATGCTCGGCGGCCGGGTGCGGATCGTGCCAGAGCCCGACTCCCAGTCGCCGGCGAGCCTGCTGCGCGCCACCGTGGACGGCGGCGTCACCATGCTCGAGCTGGTGCCGTCCAACATCGTCGCGCTGCTCGACGCCGGGCTCGCCGACGACCCGGGCGACCTGCGCGTGATGCTCTCCACCGGCGAGGCGCTCACCCCCGACGTGCTGCGCCGGTGCGTTCGGGAGCTGCCCGGCATCCCCGTGCACAACGCCTACGGGCCCGCCGAGTGCACCGACGACGTCACCGCCGGGCTCTGCGCCGACGGCCCCGACGGCCCGATGACCACCTCCGTCGGCGTGCCGCTCGCCAACACCTCGGTGTTCGTGCTCGACGAGAACCTGGTCCCGGTGCCGCCGGGGGTCGTCGGCATCCTGCACGTGGGCGGCGGCGCGGTCGGCCGCGGCTACCGCGGCAACCCCCGGCGCACCGCCGAGATGTTCGTGCCGGACCCGTACGCGACCACGCCCGGCGGGCGGCTCTACCGCACCGGCGACCTCGGCCGCGCCGACGCCCACGGCAACATCGACTTCCTCGGCCGCGCCGACACCCAGATCAAGATCCGTGGCCAGCGCATCGAGGCCGGCGAGGTCGAGGCCGCGCTGCGGGACTGTTCCGGCGTCGTCGAGGCCGCCGTCAAGGTCCACACCGGACCGGCCGGCGCGTCGCTCGTCGGCTACGTCGCCCTGCCGGACGCGCCGGTGACGGAGGACGGCGCGGCCACCGTGCTGGACCTCGCCGACGACGAGCGGTTCCGCGCCGTGCTCGCCGAACACCTGCCCCGGCACATGATCCCGACCATCCTGGCCGCGCTGCCACGCCTGCCCAGGTCCAAGAACGGCAAGGTCGACTACCGGTCGCTCACCTTCACCGCGCCGGAGACCACCGGCGCCACCGCGAGCGACCTCGACGACCCGCTCGCCGTGACCGTTCGGTCCCTGTGGGCCGGGCTCCTCGACCGCGAGACCCTCGGCTGGGACGACAGCTTCTTCCAGCTGGGCGGCCACTCCCTGCTCGCACTCGCCATGATCGACCGGATCAACGCCCGCCTCGGTGTGCGGCTGGTCGTCGACGCCGTGTTCGCCAACCCGCGCCTGCGCGACTTCGTCGCCGCCGTCCGCGCAGCCGACCCGGCCACCGCCACCCGTGCCGCCTCGGCCACCGCGCCGGCCGACCCGACCCGACCGGTGCCGGCGAGCGCGGCGCAGCAACGGTTCTGGTTCCTCCACGAGATCGACCCCGACCGCCCCACCTACAACATGCCCGGGGTGCTGCGCCTGCGCGGCGAGCTCGACGAGGACGCGCTGGAGACCGCGCTGCGCGCCGTGCTCGCCGCGCACCCCGTGCTGCTCGCCCGGTTCGCCACCGACGGCGGCGAGCTCACCTGGACCGCGCGGCCCTCGGCCGACTTCACCCTCGACCGCGTCGACCTGCGTGGGCCGGTCGCCGAGTTCGGCGAGGAGATCTTCGACCGGCTCGTCGCCGACGAGGCCGACGTCGTCGCCGACCTCCGCCAGGACCTCCCGTTCCGCGCGCTGCTCGCTCGGCTGGGCGAGCAGGACTGGGGGCTGTTCGTCACCATCGACCACATCGTGTGCGACGGCTGGTCGCTCACCGTGTTCCTCACCGACCTCGCCGACCGCTACGACCGCGTGCTCGCCGGCGACACCACCGAGCCCGCGGCCGCGACGTACGGCTTCGCCGACTACTGCCACGACGAACGTGCCTGGTGGGACAGCCGCGACCGAGCCGAGCTCGCCGAGCTCTGGCGGGACGTCGCCGGCCGCCCCGCCGCCCGCGCACCGCTGCCGGACCGGGCCGCGCCGGCCACGGCGGACGACGTGGAGGCGGGCCGGCACACCGACCTGCTCGCCCCCGACCTCGCCGGCGGCGTCCGCGCGCTCGCCAGCCGTGCGGGCGTCACCCCGTACCTGGTGTTCGCGACAGCGCTGGCCGCGCTCACCCACCC
>NZ_JBOHGB010000121.1:0-22441 GCF_050699935.1 Actinophytocola sp. | reverse complement strand
GCTCGGCCCGGCTCAGCGCGGCAGGGCCGACAGGCCGGCCGACAGGCCGCGCAGCGACGCGCCGACCGCGGCGGCGACGGTGATCTCGAAGACCTCGTCCTCGGTGTGGCCCGCCGCGGTGAGCCGCTCGAGGTCGGCGTCCGCCAGGCGGTCCGGGGTGTCGCGGACGGTCGCCGCGTAGGTTCGCCACGGCTCGGCGAGCGGTCCGCCGGCCCCCGCTGCGGCACGGAGCGCGGTGGGGGTCGTACCGGGTGAGTCGAACACCGCGTACCGCAGGTTCTCGACCAGGTCGCCCCGGTCGCGGCGGCCGACGAGGAAGCCGGGCAGCCGGTAGCCGGAGCGGTGCAGCGCGCGGGTGCCGCGGTGCAGCTGGCCCTCGCGCAGCTCGAAGCCGAACGCGAGGCCGACGCGGTTCACGATGTTCCAGACCAGGTTGACCCGCAACGCGTCGCGGACCGCGCGCTCGGGCAGGTCCACGCGCTCGACCCGGTCCGGCGTCCGGGACACCGTGTCGAGGAAGTCCCGTACGGTCAGCAGTTCGGGCCGCGCGCCGGCGGGGTCGTCCGCGTCGAGCGAGCCCTCGGACGCGATGCGGGTGAGCTCGGTGTGCGCCTCGATGCAGAACCGGAGGCGGTACAGCCGCGCGGTGCGGGCGGCAAGGTACTCGCGCTCGCCGGCGGTCCAGTACGACGGGCCGCGCATCGCGTCGACGGTCAGGTCGATCATGGGCCCGCCGAAGAACTCGGGACGGTACAACAACACCACGACGACGTCCGGCATGTCCACTCCGGACAGACGGCGGACGGTCGCGAGGAACAGCCGGGCTCGGCGCCGGTGCCCGTGGTCGAGCACGTCGAGTCTCATGCGGTGTCCAATGCCATCAGGCGGCCGGCGAGGAAGCGCCGGTCGGCGGGTGTGGTGGCCAGCTCGTGCGCGCGCCGGTAGGCGGCGGCCGCCTCGTCGGCGCGACCCAGCCGGCGCAGCAGGTCCGCGCGGGTGGCGTGCAGGAGGTGGTAGCGCTCGATGCCCTCGATCCGGTCTACGAGCGCGAGCCCGGCCGCGGGCCCGTCGGCCATCGCCACGGCGACCGCGTGGTTGAGCGCCACGACCGGCGACGGCGTCACGGCGAGCAGCTCCGCGTACAGGGCGGCGATCGCCGGCCAGTCGGTCGCCTCGGTGCTCGGTGCCCGCGCGTGGAGCGCGGCGATGGTGGCCTGCAGCCGGTAGGGACCCGGCGTGCCGTGCCGCAGCGCACGGTCGAGCAGCCGCACGCCCTCGGCGATCTCGGCGCGGTCCCAGCGGCCGCGGTCCTGGTCGGCGAGGAGCACGACGTCGCCGGTGGCGGTGTGCCGGGCGGCGCTGCGCGAGTCGTGCAGCAGCATCAGCGCGACGAGACCGAGCGCCTCCGGCTCGTCGGGCATGAGGCTGGCGATCAGCTTGCCCAGCCGGATCGCCTCCTGCCGCAGCCCGGCGCTGTCGTGCTCGGCGGTGTAGCCCTGGGTGAAGATCAGGTAGACGACCGCGAGCACGCCGGCCAGCCGCTCGGGCAGCAGGTGGTCGGCGGGCACGTCGAGGCTGATCCGGGCGTCACGGATCTTGCGCTTGGCGCGTACCAGCCGCTGCGCGAGCGTCGGTTCGGCGACGAGGAACGCGCGGGCGATCTGCCCGGCGGTCAGCCCGACGACGGCCTGCAGCGTGAGGGCGACCCGCGCCTCCATGGCCAGGGCGGGGTGGCAGCAGATGAAGATCAGGCTCAGCCGCTCGTCCCCCACACCGGCGAGGCGGCTCGCCCCGAGATCATCGGTCACTGTCGTCTCCGCTGTCGAGCCCGGTGTCGCCTCCTTCTCGCGCGCCAGCCGCGCGCGGCGCAACCGGTCGATGGCCCGGTTGCGGGCGACGGTGAGCAACCACCCGACGGGGTCGTCGGGGACCGTGTCCGACCAGCGTCGCAGCGCCGTCGCGCAGGCGTCCTGGAGGGCGTCCTCGGCCAGTTCGAAGTCGCCGAGCGCGCGCACGAGCGCGGCGAGCATCCGCGCCCGGTGCTCGCGGTAGACCCGCTCGACCGGATCGACCCGCCGGGGCGCGGTCATTCGCGGGCGACCGCCGGGACCACGGACGGCGTGTGGTCGACGCCCGGCACGGTGGCCAGCGGCCGCACCTCGATGGCGCCCAGCTCCGCGAACGGGCAGCTCGCGGCCAGCTCGAGCACCTCGTCGAGGGTGTCGCAGTCGAGGATGTAGTAGCCGCCCAGGTGCTCGTGCGTCTCGGCGAACGGTCCGTCGGTGATGAGCGTCCGGCCGTCCTTGACCTGGACGGTCGTCGCGGTGCTCTCCGGCTGGAGCGGGTCGGCGGCCACGAGCACCCCGCGCCGCCGACACTCCGCGGCGAACGCGTTGATCCGTGCCACCGCCTCCTCGAACCCCGGCTCACCTGGCCCGGGCGGCTCACAGTTGTAGATCAGCATCATGTACCGCATCGAATACCTCCTCGAAGAGGACGACGAACGGCCGGCCCGGAACTCGACAGCTCACTTCCTACCGGATGGGCCGCCTATTCGCCGCGCCGCAAGCCTGGCCGAACGCCGGCAGCTCGGCGAGCCTTCTCTCGATCGCGTCGGCCTCGGCGGCGCCGATCCGTCGGTAGATCCACGCAGCGCGGCACAAGTAGGGCGTTGCCCGCACGACCTCGCCCAGCTCGACGCAACAGCGGGCGATGCCTTCGAAGCCTCGCGCCTTCTCCAGCTGGCTGCGCACCTGGTGTGCCAGCCGAATGGCCGATCGATGCTGGTCCCGCGCCCGTCGCGGCTCGCCGAACTCCAGCAGGAGCTTACCGTTGTTGTTGAGGGTCTCGGCCTGACCGAGCCGGTGGTTGGTGTCCTCGTAGATCCGCAGCGCCCGCGCGTGCATGGTGTCGGCCGCGGTGAAGTCGCCGGTGCCACCGACGGCCGAGGCCAGCTCGTTGAGGGCGTCGGCCTCCCCGACCCGGCTCCCGACACTCCCGTACAGCTCGAGTGCCTGTTGCTGGCTCTGGATGGCCTGCGCGGTGTGGCCCATCGCCCGGTGCGCCGACCCCAGCCCCACGAGTGCGAACGCCTTGCCGAAGTTGCCGCCGACCTCCTGGAAGATCCCCAGCGCGCGGGTGTGTGCCTCGATCGCCTGTGCGAACCGGCCGACGACGCGGAGCACCACGCCGAGCTCGTTGAGCGCGTACGCCTCGGCCAGCCGGTAGTCGAGGCTGCGGAAGATCTCCAACGCCTGGGTCTGCGACTCGATCGCCCCACGCAGGTCGCCGATCACGAGCTGGGCCACACCCATGAAGCTGAGGGTGTTCGCCGTCCGCTTGCGCAGCTCCGGAAGGTTCAGGTCGTGGTAGATCGCCAGCGCCTCGGAGTGCGCCGCCACCGACCCCGCGAAGTCTCCGCCGGACTTTCGCTCCTCCCCGAGTCGGTTGAGCGAGTAAGCGCGGCTTAGCGGCTCCTCACCCTGCTGGTCGGCCGAGTCCTCGGACTGCTCGAGCAGGATCGCCTGATACCAGGGGCCGACGACCCACAACAGGGAGGTCAGCGCGTCCTCCAACGCCCTGAGCCGGTGCCCCTGGCGGGCGGCGTACTCCACGCAGGCCACCAGGTTCGCGCGTTCGGTGTGCATCCAGGCGATGGCCTCGGCATGCGTTGAGAACTCGCGCATGACCTTTCCGGGCTGTGGAGCGGACAGCTCGTCCGCGAGGATCTTCCCGTAGATGTGGTTCTCCGCCAGCTGCGCGGTTCTCTGGTAGTGGTCGAAGAGCCGCCGGACGACACGGTCCGGGCCGAGATCGGCGTCGCCGGTGATCCGGCGCGTGTACTCGCGGATCAGGTCGTGCAGACGGTAGCGGCCGGGCGCGGGCTCGTCGAGCAGGTGGTCGTTGTAGAGCGCATCAAGGTACTCCCGCGCCTCGGTGAGCCGGATGTCGGCGAGGGCCGCGGCGCCGTAGGCGTCCAGCTCGGGTCCGGGATGCATGCCCAGGCAGCGGAAGAACCGCCGCTCGTTGGCCGGCAGGTCGCGACAGGACAGATCGAACGCCGCGGCCACCGCCACGTCCTCGGCGCGAATCTCGAACAGCCTGTCTCGTGTGGAGTTCAGGTCGGCGGCGAGGTCCGCGACCGTCCACGAGCGACGGTGCCGAAGCCGCCCGGCCACCAGTGAGATCGCCAGTGGGAGGTAGCCGCAGAGCCGGACGATGTCCGCGATGTGCTCGCCGTCCGCGGCCGTGACCGTACGCCCGGAGAGCCGGACGAACAGCGCGACCGCCTCGTCCGGCGGCAGGGTGTCCAGCGGCAGCGTCAGAGCGGTGTCCAGAGCGGTGAGCCGCCGCCGGCTGGTGACCAGTACCAGGCAGCCCGGGGTCGAGGGCAACAGCGGCTCGACCTGCTGGTGCCCGGCGGCGTCGTCCAGGATCAGCAAAAACCGCCGGCCCGCGATGTGGTCACGCCACATGGCGGCTCGCGCGTCGAGCTCAGCCGGGATGCTCTGCGTGGCGACGCCGGCCGCGGACAGCAGCGAGGCGAGAACCTCCGCCGGATCGGCCGGCGGCTCACCGTGGGTGTGCGCGTGCAGCCGCAGGAACAGCCGACCGTCCGGGAACTGGTCCGCCAGCAGGTGCGCGACGTGGATCGCGAGCGTGGTCTTGCCGACCCCGGCCATGCCGTCGATGGCGTGGATCGCGACGACCCGCCCCGCCTCGGTCACCTCCGCCGCCGACCGCAGCAGGCTGGCCAGTTCCTCTTCCCGGCCGGTGAACGCGGTGGTGTCCCGTGGCAGCGTTTGTGTCATCTCGACACGGGCCATGGCGGCTTCGCGCCGCCCTCGCCTCGACTGCCGGCCCGGCTTGGCGGCCGGGCCCGGCGTGGGACTCGGGGTCGGGCGCTCGGCGAGTGTCCCGTCCGCAGTGATCGGCCGGTCGGGCAGGCAGATCCACGCCGATGCGCTCGTCTCCTTGACCTCCACCCAGACCGGGCGGTACGTCGCCGGCCTGCTGGCCACGTTGTGCCGGACGACCTCGTCGAAGAACCAGGCCGACGCGATGACCGCCAGCACCCCGAGGCTCTCCGCGAGCGCGGTCTTGAGCGCGGGTGCGTCGAGCAGGCGAAACGCCAGGGTGAGGGCGGCACCGGTCACCCCGTGCGCGTCGTGGCGGATCTCCCCGGCGTGCAGCGCCATGCGCAGCTTGATCTGTTCCTCCGGCGCCCGGCCGTCGTTGTGGTGGTGAATGGCCGCCACGAGCCGCTGCGGGAACGAGTCGACGAACATCGCCTTCGGCACGTCGGCGGGGGCCAGCAACAGCACGCCGTCGCCGCGGTCCTCCTGGTAGCAGTCCGAAATGCCGATCTCGCCCAGCGCCCGCCACAGGGCCGAGTACATGCCCTCGCGCACCGTGACCTGATGCTCGTTCGTCCGGCGGCGGTCGCCAAAGCCCGCTACGTCGAAAACGATCACCGTACGGTGCAGCGCCGGTTGCATTCGACTTCGCCCCGAACCAAGGTCGACGTGACACGGGCCGTTCCAGGATGCTTGATCACGGGGTCGCGCGGCAAACACCCGAGTGTCCGATCCGGGTGGCTCGACCGGCGTCGTCTCAGATACCGGGCAGAGACGCGACCGATGTCCGGCACCGCTATGCTCTCGCCGCGATCAACGGGGGAACTCCGCGCCGCGCTGGTCAGCACGCGTTCAACTCGCCGGTCATCACCACCACCTCAGTTAAACGTTGCCGAGAGCCCATGAGCGACCTTGACATCGGACCGGTCCGCGACGAGCCGGACCTGGATGCCCTGACCAACGATTTGGGACACGGGCCGCTTTTCCGTGACCGGTTCCAAAGACAGAAGTCGGGCAAGGGCCAGCTGCTGTTCGCCCGGCGGGACGACTCCGTGGTCGGGGTCGTCTACCTCTGGCTCGAACCGGCGGAGGAAAAGGAGATCCGCGACGCGTTGCCACGCGTGCCTCTCCTGATGCATCTGGAGATCCGCGAGGACGAGCGTGGGCAGGGCTACGGCACCGCATTGATCGAGGCGGCCGAGGAATGGCTGAAGGAGGAATGGGGCTGCACGAAGGTCGCGCTGGCGGTGGAGGTCGGCAACGAGAACGCCAAGAAGCTCTACGAACGCCTCGGCTACAAGGAATGGGCACCCTCCTACGTGTGGGAGCACCCATACGTCATGTGCCGGCGATTCGTCGAGGCCGGGCAGCCGAATCCCGAGCCGGAGTACGAGCAGTGCAACATCCTGATCAGGAGTCTGGTCGAGGACGACGCATGACGGTTGACGCGTGCGTGAGTCCGAGCGAGGCGAGCACCTTCTCGGGGTCGAACCGCGATCCGTACTCGCGGCCCAAGTCGATCACGCACCTCGCCTGGACGTAGTCGCTCCAAGCAGTCCTGTCCGACCGCCACGCGGTGAGGAACCGAACACACAGCTCCGGCTCGATCAACAGGCACTGACCTCGTGCCGCCTTCAGCGATGAGAGCATCCTCGACCGCCGGCTCGGGTCGTCACAACTTCGCCGGACCATGCTCACCACGTCGGTGATGAAGTCGGCCCGCCGCTCCAGCGCCCGCCGCCAGAAGCCGACGTCGGCGTCCGCCGCCGACCTTCCGTTGTCGAGCAGCCAGAACAGCCCTTCGGCAAGGCAGTCACCGAGCTCTTCCGTCCGGGCTCGGCGGTTGTCGGCGTACGGGTCGTAGGCTCCCTGGAAAGCGGTTCCCACGGAGGTGATCGGCAGCAACGCACCGTCGTCGCCGACCAGGAAGAACCAGTCTTCGTTGTAGATCTTCGGGAAGAACGACGTCATCGCTCGCACGCCGACCGCGAGCGCGCCGCCACCGACGAACATGTCCTGCGCGCCGCCGGCCTCCCGGTAGGCATGGCACACGACGGAGTGGTCCGGATTGCCCTCGAGGCACAGGCCCACCGCGGCATGGGAGTCGGTCAGGCCCGCCGCCACGCGCAGGTCCTCGGGATCGGGGATGCGGATGTCGTCGTCGAGGAACACGACGCGCTGCCAGCCGATCGCCTGCGAGAGCAGCAAGCCCAGGTTCCGCTTGAAGCTGGTGTCCGCCCGGACCTCGAACCTCGTGCCCGACAACAGAGTCGACGTCTCGAACCGCGGGAAGATGTCACCGCCGATCTTGCCGACGTCGACGGCGATGAGCTCGATGTTCCGGTCCCGCGCGACCGCCGTCACGGCGTCCGCCGAGGATCGCTTGCTACAGAGGACGACCAGGGCGCTGCCCAACGCCGCGGCGAGTTCCATGGCATGGTCCACGGCGGGAGCGGGGCGCGCGTTGGGCACGATGATCGCGTCCACGTCTGTGGCACACCCGTCCGCCGCGGGTGCCATGCTCAGCAACTCACGGTGTGAACCATGGTGATGTCGAGACCGCGTCGTCATGTTGTGCCCACCGGCCACTCACGTAGTACGTCCTCCGGACTCCTCCAGTCTGGCGTCACGACGTCGCCGAGCACCACCTTCGCTCGGCCGAAGATCCGTCCGAGGCGCCCTAGTCGGTATGGAGTGACCGCTTGGTTGTGAGTGGTTGCGGGCCGGGGCCTCGCTCACGCAGATTCGTGGGTTGCCGGGCAGGGGCCGCCTGCTCGGCCTATCCGACATACGTGGGAGGCCCCGGTGTTTACCGAGCGTAGGAGTGTGGGTCTGGATGTGCACGCACGATCGGTGGCGGCAGCCGCGATCGATGGCGTCACTGGCGAGTTGATTCAGACGAGGCTGACCCCGTCAGATGACCATATTCGGTCCTGGGTCGGGGGTCTGGCTGGGCCGGTGGCGGTGGCTTACGAGGCTGGCCCGACCGGGTTCGGGTTGGCCCGGGTGTTGAGGGCGGCGGGGATCCGGTGTGTGGTGGCCGCGCCGTCGAAGTTGCAGCGGCCCTCGAGTGATCGGGTTAAGACCGACGCCAAGGACGCCGTTCATCTGGCGCGGTTGCTGCGGTTGGACGAGGTCACACCGGTGGTGGTGCCGACGGTCGAGCAGGAGGCGGCACGTGATCTGGTGCGGGCTCGAGAAGACTGCCGTGGTGATTTGATGCGGGTCCGGCATCGGCTGTCGAAGCTGTTGCTGCGCCACGGCATCGTCTACTCGGATGGGCAGGCCTGGACCGGTGTCCACGACGCCTGGTTACGTCGTCAGCGGTTCCCCAGCCCAGCGGTGCAGATGGCGTTCGAGTCGGACTACGACGCAGTGCTCACGGTCAAAGCGCGCCGGGATCGGCTCGACGTGGCGATCACGGCCATGGCCGCCGACAGCGAGTTCACCCCGCTCGTGCGGCGGCTGGGCTGCCTGCGTGGCGTATCGACCCTGACCGGGTTCGCCCTGGCCGTCGAGATCGGCGACTGGCACCGGTTCACCGGCAAGACCATCGGCTCGTTCGTCGCCCTGGTGCCCAGCGAGCATTCCTCGGGAACGTCGCGGGTCCAGGGCTCGATCACCAAGACCGGCAACACCCACGTCCGTCGGCTACCGATCGAGGCCGCCTGGCACCACCACCCCCGCTACGTGGCCGGCAAGACCATGCGCGACCGGTGGGCACTAGCCACACCAGCGACCCGCGCCCGCGCCCGCGGCGACGCCGGCAACCAGCGACTGCACGACCGCTGGATCACCTTCAACCTCCGCCGCAATCGCCACGTCGTCGCCAACGCCACGTCATCGCCCGCGAACTCGCCGGCTGGTGCTGGTCACTGGCCATCCTGGACTAGCAACGCCCCCAGATCCCGGCTTCGTCGACCACACGCCCGGGGTAGCGCGCGTGAAGCGACCCGCGACGCAATAATGAGCCGCACCACCCACAACAGACGATGAACGTGCGACGCTCGCCCCTAGACACGCGGCCAGCTCCCGCCGAACAACCCGTCCTGCGGTACCCAACCCGCACACATCAGTCTGACCGCGCGTCGCCAACGACACACTCACCCCAGCCCCGACCGACGAAGCCACGAGGCGCCCGCCCCGAGCAATCAGGACGGGCGCCACACCCTGCCTCTTGACAAACCAGCACTACATATCAGTTGCGGGGCCGGGTGCGTGGGGTGAACCGGACGGGGAGGCTGGCCGGGCAACGAGACCACGGTGAGGGCAGCCACTGCACCTCGTCCGGGGGGATCGCCAGCGACACATCGGGCAGCTGGTGCAGGGCGGTGTCCACGGCGATGCGGGTGATCATCCGGGCCGGTCGCTGCGCGGGGCACGCGTGTGGGCCGGCGCTCCAGGCCAGGTGCGCGCGGTTGCCGATCTCGAGCCACGGGTCGTCGGTGTGGACCCGTTGATCCGCGTTCGCGGCGGCCATGCCGAGGATGAGGGCGTCTCCGCGCTGCACCTGATGGCCGGCCAGCTCGCAGTCGACCAGCGCGTACCGGGCCGGCATGTTGGGCATCGGCGGGTCCCGCCACAGCACCTCGTCCAGCGCGTCGTCGAGGCCGAGCCGGCCGCCGCGCAGCCGGCCGGCGAACCGGGCGTCCGACAGCATCATCCGCAGCGTGTGCGCGATCCAGTTCGTGACCGCCTCGTAGCCGGCGCCCATCATCAGCACCGTCGCCTCCGCGACCTCGGCGTCGCCCCGCAGGTTCGAGTGCCGCATGAACAGCGAGGTGAGGTCGTCGGACGACACGGTGCGGCGCGCGTTCATCGTGTCGCCCAGGATGCGCTCCACCTCCTTGCCCGCCGCGGCCTGCGCCTCGGACTCCGCGCCGAACATCGCGATCAGCGCCACGCGCAACGCGGCCTGATGGTCCTGGTTGACGCCGAAGAGGCCGGCGACGGTCATGATCGACACGACGGCGGCGTACTCGCCGATCAGGTCAGCCGTGCCGCGGTCGGCGAAGCTGTTGATCTGGTCGGCACACGTGGCGCGGACGAACCGGGCCAGCCGGTGCTCGTCGAGGCTCGAGATCGCGTCGTCCAGCGGTGAGCGCAGCCGGCGGTGCTGGTCACCGTCGGCGAAGTACGCGCTCGCGCGCGGGAACATCATGGCGCCGAGTCCGGAGTCGGGCGCCACGATGCCCTCCTGGAGCAGCCGCCAGTTCGCGGAGTCACAGGAGAAGAACTGCTCGTTGCGCACGACCTGGCAGAGCTCGTGGTGCCCCATGACGAGCCAGGCGTGCACGCCCGGCTCGAGCTCGACGGGCGCGACCCCGCCCCAGCTGTCCTGCAGTTCGCGATAGGCGGCCTGCGGGTCCGCGCATCCCGTGGTGGCCGACAACGGCATCAGGCCGGTCAGCTCCATGAGCCGGCGACGATCGGTGGTTGGCATCAGTTGAGTGCCTTCGACGATGTGGAGGAACGGAGTGCGTGTTCGACGAGTGTGATCAGCGCGCCCGCCGAGGAGTCCCTGCCGCGGGCGTCGCACCAGACGATCGGCGTGTCCGGCAGCAGGTCCAGCGCGTCGCGCAGTTGCTCGGTCCGGTACTGCGGGGCACCGGGGAACTGGTTGATCGCCACGGCGAACGGCATCGAGGTACGCAGCTCGAGCTGGTCGAGCACCTCGAAGCTGTCCTCCAGCCGGCGGGTGTCGACGAGGACCAGCACGCCGACCGCGCCGTCGGCCAGTCCCTCCCACAGGTCCCAGAAGCGCCGCTGCCCGGGCGTGCCGAACAGGTACAGCACGATCTCGGGACTGACCGTGATGCGCCCGAAGTCCAGTGCGACGGTGGTCGTGGTCTTGCCGTCCAGGCCGGCGAGTGAGTCGACGCCGACGCTGGCGGTGGTCATCGTCTCCTCGGTGCGCAGCGGCGCGATCTCGCTGACCGACCCGATCAGCGTGGTCTTGCCGACACCGAACGCGCCGACGACGAGGATCTTGACCGACTGCGCCACCGTGGGCGAGACGTACCGCTCCGGTGTGGTCGGCTCAGAGCTTGCGGAGGCCATTGAGAACCTTCTCCAGGAGATCGCGATCGGGCCGCTCGAAACTGGGTATGGCGGAACGAATCGACAGGTGACCGGAGTCGACCAAGTCCGACGCGATCACCACCACGAGGCTGACGGGCAGCCGCAGGTGCGCGGCCGCCTCGGCGAGGGACAGCACGCCGCTGCACATGTCGAGCAACGCCGCCTGCTGCCGGGTCGCGGAGACCGGCGGCGGCAGGTCGGTGTCGACGACCAGCAGCGTCTCCGGCCGGATCGTGTTGCGTGACGGATGGGCCCGGCCGGCGGTCATCACATAGGACCGAACGGGGTGGTCCCGGAAGTCGTCACCGTGGTTGTCGCCGTGGTTGTCGTGGTTGTCGCGGTGGCCGCGTTGTTCGTCGCTCCGCTCGTCGCGGTACTCGGTCACGGCTCAACCGCTGCGGGTCGGAGTCGACAACGTCCGCTCGCCGATCACCAGGACCTGCGCCTGCATCTGCTGGGCGACCAGCGCGGGGTCGATCACCGACTCGGTGACCACGGCGAGCCGCGAGCCGTCACCCGCGCCGCGGACGAACAGGAACCCGCCGTCGAACTCGACCATCACCTGCCGGGGGACGGAACCGACGCCGAACTCCTTGCTGATCCCGTGCCCCAACGAGGACAGGCCCGCGCACGCGGCGGCGAGCTTGTCTGCGACGTCGGCCGGAGTGTGCTCGGTGCGTACCTTGAGCAGGCCGTCCGAGCTCAGCACGACGACATGTCGCACCCCCCGCACCGTCCTGATCAACTCCAGCATCCAGCTGTTGTCGCTGGACTGGACCGTCATCGCTGTTCCTCCCCATGGTCGTCGGCGTAGCTCACACGGTCGTGGTGGTCGGACGGGTCCGGCTGGCGTGCGGTGGCGAGGAACGCGCCCATCCACTCACCGGCCTGCTCGGCGGTCTGCTGCGGCCCGGGCTCCTGCCCCGGCCAGTCCACAGTGGACACCCGGGTCTCGCCGCGCCGGGACCGGCGGCGCGGAAGTGCGGGCAACTCACCGGAGTTCGGCGCGGTCACCGGATCGTCGGCGATCTGCTCCGGCCGCACGGGGTCCGGCAGAGGATCCGACAGGGGGTCGGATAGCGGGTCGGGCATGGACTCGGCGATCGGCTCTGGCATGGGCTCGGGGTCCGGCAGCGTCTCCGGGCGCCGCTCGGGCAGGGGCACGGGCAGGGACACCGGCTCGGGCTCCGGCAGGGGCTCCGGCAGGGGCTCCGGGCGTCGCCGGGGGGCGCTCTGCCGTTCGGAGCGCCGGGTCAGGACGTGGCCACCCGCGGAGACGAGCCCGCCCGGCGCGACCGGCTCGGTCAGCTCGGCGGGCACGAGGACGATCGCGCGCAGCCCGCCGTAGACCGACTCCGTGAGGTCCACGCGGAAGCCGTGCCGGCGCACGTAGGCACCCACGACCGCCAGGCCCGTCTGCGGGATCTCGCCGAGGTCGGACAGGGAGACCGGCCGGCGGCCGGACGCGATCTCGCGGATCTGCTCCAGCCGGCTGTCGTCGAGCCCGACCCCGCCGTCGTCGATCTCGATGACCGCGCCGCGCTGGACGTGCCGCAGCGACACCAGCACCTGCGTGGTGGGCGGCGAGGACTGCGTCGCGTTGGCGAGCAGCTCGGCGATCACGTGGATCAGCGGCTCGACCGCCCGCGCGGTGACCGCCACACCCGGGTCACCGGACACCTCGACCCGCTGGTACGCGGTGATCCGGCCGGCCGCGCCGCGCACGACGTCGGCGAGCGGGAGTGCCTGGTGCCACTGCTGCCCCGGCGCCTCGCCGCACAGCGTGGCGAGGCTCTGGGCGTTGCGGGCCTGCTGCGCGGCGGCGTGGTCGACGCGCATGCTCGTGTGCAGGACGTCCGGGTCGGTGGGGTGGCGCTGCACCATCCGCGCCGCCTCCTCCTGGATGCGGTGGGCGGAGGCCTGGACCTTGCGGCCCAGCGACACGACCGCGGCCTGGACCGCGTCGCGCCCGGCGCGCTTGTCGTCGCGGTACCGGCCGAGCTGGGCGACGGCCCGGCCGAGGAGGTTCGAGGTGGCGTCGTCGCCACCCGCGTCGGGCAGCGGGGGCGGTGTCGCGCCGTTGTTGACGGCCGGCAGCTGGTGGTCCACCAGGTTCTCGAGCGCGGCGCGGCGCGTCTCGGCGAGTGCGGCCAGGTCCTGGTTCTCACCGTCGAGGTGGTGTAACTCGTCGAGCTGCTCGCGGTCGGACTGCGTCGTCAGGAGGAGACCGGTGATCACCAGGGCGATCGCGGCGACGCCGAGCACGATCCACAGCACGACCCAGAGCGTGCCGTCGGGCGTGTTGCGCAGGAAGAACGGCGATGCGAGGACGTAGCCGGTGACCGCACCGACGCATATCCACGGGCCCGCGTGCCGCTGCCTAGGCGACACGGGCGATGAAGATGTCATGATCACCTGTTGCCAAGATCAGGAGGGGACTGGACAGACGGTGCTGCCGGAGACAGGGGATGGTTCGTCGACGCCGTCCGCGGCTCACCCGCGCGGAAGGTCAACGTTCCTCCTCCCGGAGCAGACACCCCCATCAGCGCGGCATCGCTCCCATCACCGTGTGCACTTCTCCGACCGCAGCGAGAGATGAGGTTATCGGAAGGGTCAAGCGGCTCGTAAGCGCAGTCATGTCTACCGCGTCGCCGCCGGTCAGCCCCTTCGACCGGCCGCCGCAACGCTGGCAGACGGTCCGGTCGCGGCCGTACACCCACAGCTCGCGGCCCGGCGGGGGTCGCCGCCTACCAGTACCTGATCTTCACATTCGGTCCCAGCCGCTCAAGACCGGTGTAGTCGTCTCCGCGGGTCAGTCTCAGCTCCACCTTCAGGTCAGCCAGCGGACTCAGATCCACGCTTCCTTCCGGGTTGAAGACGTACAGCGACCTGAGGGTCGGAAGTCGATTGAGCGGGCGAAGGTCAACGCTGGAGTTCTGCACGATCAGTTTCTTCAACGGCAGCGTCGTCACCGGTCCCAGGTCGAAGTTCTCGAAGGCGCTGATGTTCAGAGACGTCGCGCGCGGAAACCTCTCGGACGCGATCGACAGGTCGCCTTCGTCGACTGGGGCGAACAGGGTGAGGGAGGTGACTCGCTCAAGCGTGGGGAGGTATGCCAAGGCGCGGTTCGTGTAGTGATCCAGCACAAGATCCCGTAGCGCGGGCAGGTCTGCGATCGGAGCGAGACTGGACGCGTCGGCCCTGCCCAGGGCCAGCCACGCCAACCCCGCGGTGTGGGCCAGGAATTCGAGGTTGGTGAACGACCGCTTCTGATGAAGGTTGAGCGAGGTCAATGCCCCAAGCGCCGCGAGGGTACGCAGCCGGGTGTATCGGCCTGCCCCGTACAGCCAGACCTGCCGAAGGCGTCGGTGTTCTCGCAAGGGTGTGAGGTCGACATCGTGCGGCCCGCATGACAGGGAAAGCTGTGTGAGGGCCGGCACGCCGTCCAGCATCCGTAGGTCTCGGATCTCCGAGTCGGAACCGACCAGGCCGACAGACAACGAGGTCAGGGCACGTAGGCGGGAGACGTAGGGCAGCAGTCGGCGGGACCGCACCTCGAACTCGCCGTGGCGAAGGGGCGAGTCGACGAGTACCTCGTCTGCGAACCGCTCGGGGTCGAAGTAAAGCCACGCGCGTTCCAGCTCGCGCTGCACGGCGTTGCGCGGGTCCTGGGCGTATGTCGCGAGCAGCCGTAGGGCGTCGGTGCTTCCGGTCAGCGCGGCGGCGCGGACCGTCGCCGCCGCCTTGGCCTCGGACAGCTCGTCGAGGCGCCCGGGCAGGTAGCGCAGCACGCGGTGTCCGACCGCGGCCAGCGAATCCGTTTCGCGGAGGTTGCGTGGGGGAACCAGACGCTGTTCGATCATGACGTCGACGCGGGCGTGCACGGCGGGATCGATGTCCCGCACGGTCTCCAGACAGGCGGCGGCCAACAGCCGCAGCTGCCGAGCGTGGACTTGTTCCCGCTCCGCGCGGTCGACGATGCCGGTGAGCAGCTGGCCCGCCTGCCGTGCCGTGGCATGGCCGGCGGCCATCACGATCGTCTCCCACCAGGTGTCCAGGTGCGCGTGGCTGACCAGAGTGTCCACGTGGTGTTGCTGGATGGCCTCGTCGGCGGCCAGATACTCCTGGAAGGTGCGATGCACGAAGTCGACCCGGCCGGGCACCGGGGCGCGCAGCACGCCGCTGCGTTCCAGCAGGTGCACGAGCAGCGCCTCGGGCTCAGCGTCCACATTGGGCATTCCGGATAGCTTGCGGGTCAGGTGCTCCAGCGCATCAGCGCGAGGTAGCTCGATCCGGTTGGCCAGGGTGAGCCGCCAGGCCAGGTCGCGCAGCAGCACCCGCTTCTCCGCGTCGCCGAGCGGGCTGTCGATGCCACGTTCGGCGTCACGCAGATGCAGCAACATCGCCAGCGCCTTGGCGTAGAGATCCATCCGATCCCGCGGCAGCTCCGAGCGATGCGCGAGGTTCAGCGCGCAGAGCATCGCGCACAACAGCGGGCTGGTCGCGAGCTCACGGAGATGCGGACGCTCCAACTGACCACGCAACCGCCGATGCGCCGCGGGTACGTCGACACTCACGCCCGCCGCCTCCGCGGCCTGGTGCCAGCGTTCGACGAAGGCGACGACGTTGCTCGGGCTCATCGGCTCCAGCAGCACCGAGCTGAACCGCTCCTCGGCGAGCCATCGGTGATCGGCGGCCGCGGTGCGCGAGGTGACCACGACCCCGATCCTCGGGAAGCTGCGCACCAGTTCGCGCAACCACGTCCTGACCGCGCGTCGCCGGCGTGCCGGCACCTCGTCGACGCCGTCGACCAGCACGAGTGCCGTCCCCGCGCGCAGCTGTCGGTGCACCCAGCCGTTCGGCATGATCCCCGCGATCGTCTTGGCCGCGTGCGCGACATAGTCCTCAGGCGGGGGCAACTCCCCGACGGCGAAGCTGCGCAACCGGATTGGAAACGGCACGCAGCCGTTCCAGCTTTTCAGCGCGCCACCGAGTTCGCCCCTTGCCGCACGCACGGCCAGCCAGTTCAGCAGCGTGGTCTTGCCCGAACCCGCGTCGCCGCGCAGCAACGTGCGGCGTGTGTCGCCGATGGCGGCCTCCACCGAGACCCCCTCGGCCTGCCGCGGTGCCTCAAGCCGGTTGAACCAGTCCTCGAACCGGGGACGACCCGGACCTCGCGCCCCACGGCCGGCCTCATTGGCCACGCTCAAGCTCAGGTACGCCACGGTAAGTGCCAGCGTGGGCTGCTCGACGGTGGGCATGCCGAGCAACTCCAGTCGGTCCAGTTTGGACGCCAGGTGACGCAGGTACTCGGTGCGGAAGTCCGCGTCGTGATCCGTGCCGTGCGGCGCGTGCAGGCTCGTCACCGGAGTCCGCGCGAGCAGCGCGCCCAGCTGGTCGGACTGCGCGGACAGCCGACCGAGCACCTCGACCAGCGCGGCGGGTTGGAACGTCGGGAGGTGGCGGATCACCTGCACGAGGTGCCGACAGGCCTGGTCGAGACCAAGGTCGTACAGCGCGCCCGCCCGTTCGGACAGCGAAACGTGCCGGGCACGCTCGGGGAACCGCGCGCGCAGTCGCCGGGCCAACTCCTCCGGATCGGCGTCGGCAGTCAGCAGCGCCTCGTCAGAGAGATCCGCCTCGCGCAGCACGTCGACCACAGCAACGATCGCCGCGCTCACCTCGTTGTCCGGCAACGAGCCGAAGCGTTGCCCGAGCACCGGCGCCAACTGCTCGGCCACCTGATGCCCGATCCGCTCGACGAGGTTCTCCAGCTTTCGACGCTGTAACGGGCTCTTCAACTCGACTTCGGCCAGCTCAGCCAGGCTCGCCGTCCGCTCGAACCGCGCCCGCCGCCGCTGCAGCCACGACCTCGCGCCGTGGGAGGCGACCGCCCCACCCAGCTTCAGGGCCGCGCTCTCCACCCCAGTGATGGTGCCCTCCTCATCGTCGCGCGAACGTGCCGCAGGGACGGATGATCCACGCGCCCGCGTCGAGTCGCGCTTTGAACACCATATGACGCCCTCGCGGTGAGGTCGGCGGCCTAAGCTGGGAACGTGCCAGAGGGCGACACCGTCTACGCCACGGCCCGCCGGCTGACCGAGGCGCTCGGTGGCGCCACCCTTGTCAAGGGCGAGCTACGACATCCCCGGCTCGCCACTGTCGACCTGGCCGGCCGCACGTTCCTGCGAGCGATCTCCATCGGCAAGCACCTATTCCTCCGGTTCGATGACGAGCTGAGCCTGCACTGCCACCTCGGCATGGATGGCTCGTGGCGCGTCTACAACCGCCGCCCGCCGGTCAACCACCGGGTCAGGGCCGTGCTCGCGACCCAGCAGCGGTACGCACTCGGCGAGTCGTTGGTCGAGATGGCCCTCGTACCCACCGCCGACGAAAAGCGGCTGGTGCGCCACCTCGGCCCCGACCTGCTGGCCCCGGACTGGTCGGATGCCCACCACGCGGAGGCCGTGCGGCGCCTGACCGCCGACCCCGATCGGGAGCTGGGTGAGGCCCTGCTCGACCAGCGCCTGCTGGCAGGTATCGGCAACGTGTACAAGGCGGAGTTGTGCTTCCTGCTCGGCGTGTCACCGTGGTCCCCGGTGTCGGCTGTGGACCCGGACAAGGCGGTGACCGCCGCACGGAAGCTGTTGCTGCGTAACGCTTTACGCCCGGTCCGCAACACCACTGGCGACCCCCGGCGGGGCCGTGCGACGTGGGTGTACGGCCGGCAGCGCACCGGTTGCCTGCGCTGCGGCGGACGGGTATCGGTGGCCAACCAGGGAGCCGCGCCCCGCGAGCGGGTGACCTACTACTGTCCGCAGTGCCAGCCCGGGCCGACGGATCGTGGTTGACCGCTCGCGGACAGGGTCACCTCTTGGTCAGCTTCGCGGTCACCGCGACATCTCCCGGCTCCGATTCCCGCTCGTAGGAGAAGTCAAGACCGGTGCCAGTACGAACCAGCGTGACCGTTCCCCGCTCAACACACGGATGGCGTGGTTGCTCCTGGATCCGCTCGGTCAACACGAGCCGGTCCGATGTGGCCTCGACCAGCGTGAGCGAGCCGGTGCAGTCCAGCCCGGGATAGCCGATGTCGCCGACCTCCGCGCGGACGGAACCTTCCCGCAGCGTGATCTCCACCCAGTAGGTCTTGTCGCTCGTCGGCTGGTCGGCCGGTGCTGACGACCGCCAGCTACCCAGGAACGCCTCGCCGATCGCGTTCTTCCCGACCGGCTTCGTCGTGTCGTCGAACCGGACGTTGTCGCGCAGATAGTCGGCGAGCACTTGTCCGGTCGCCGCGTGTCCTTTCTGGTTCGGGTGAAAGGAGCGGAGGGTATAGGTCTTCTCGCCCTCGTGGTTGCCCAGCGTCACGCCGTTGAGCCACGGGTCGTCGGTACACCGACCGTGTCGGTCGGCCGAGTCGTCGCCGGACTCGTACGGGTTCCTCGCGATGTCGAGGAAGTGGAAGGTGACCTGCCGATCCCGATGCCGGGCGTTCGCCGCCTCGACCGCGTCGGCGATCCGCTGGTTGAGGTAGGCGCCGACGTCGCGGAGCATCGGAACGTCGGCGCCGAGAATGCCGGAGCATATGCCGGTGGTGTACCGGCGGGTACGGCTCCAGCGCTGGTATTCCTCGATCAGGTTGGGGTAGCCGGCGACGATCACATCGCCACCGGGCGCGACGTTGTCCGCGACGAGATCGAACAGGGTCGGTACGGTCACCCAGCCCGCGTACTCGCCGCTGTCGATGCGCCGCTTGCCGACCAGCATGTCGACCCGGTGGCGCAGTTGGTCCTCGTTCTCGACGCAGCCATCCTTGAAGGATGTCCAGGATTTCACGCGCAGTCCGAGGCATCCCTTGATCACCTCGGAGAACTTGATGTTGTTGCCGCCGAAGCTGAAGGTGACCAGGTCCCATCGGTCCGGGCTGCCCTCTCGGGTCCGAGCCTCGTGAATCTGCCAGGGCGCCTCGTCCGTGATCGCGCCGGTGCACGCGACGAAGTCCGGCTTGCGCAGGCCGAGATCGTCGCCGGCGAGCTTGTGTGCCTCCGGGGCCCACGCGATCGCGGACGTGTCCTCGCCGGTAGCGCGCCGGCAGTCTCGGCCCAGCGTCGGGCTGTAGGTCGCCGGTGTCTCCTTGATGCCCTCGCCAGAGGAGTAGGAGTCGCCGAGCGCGAGCCACGTCCGCTCCTGCTGCCGCTCCTGCGCGGCGACCGATGCTCTGGCCGAGACCGGGGACAGCAGGCCGGTCAGCAGCGCCAGTCCCGCGAGGGCAGCCACGGTGCGGATCACCGGATCGCCTCCAGCGAATCGAGCCGCCGCTGAACCAAGGTGACGGCGTCGGGAAGCGGTGCCACCCGCTCGTACGTCGGCTGCTCGCCCTTCACGCACGCGGTGAGCGTGACCCCCAACGAAGCCCGCTCATCACCGAGCAAATCGCGCAACACCTCGTCGGGAACTCCCTCGATGACGAGCACCAGCTGGTCAGGCGGTGCGTCCCGATCCAAGGTCGCGCCGACCTGCCGGCACCGGTCGGCGGCGGGACGGTCACCGAGCCCAGCCGCCGCACGGTGCATGGTCAAGGCCGGCGCCCCCTCACCTGCGAGGTAGTCGAGCGTCTGGCGCGCCAACTCGGCGTCGGGCTCGGCGGGCTCTCCCGGATCGCCCGTAGGACGGCCGGGGGGTGTCTGCCCGGCCGGCGCCGGCTCACCCTCCTCACCACCGTCCACCACGAAGAACACGACCGCCGCCGCGGCCACGACCACCGCAAGCCCCACAACGCCAACGATCAGCCGGCGCCGACCCCCTCGCTCCTCACGCATGGCGCCAGACTAAGGGATCTTGTCGCTTGTGGTCAGTCGCGACTCGCTCGGATCGGTGTCACCATCGGGCACCGCCCCCACCCGATCGGCCGTTGTTCCGCGCACGCCGCCAACTTAGGCTCCAGCCAGCTGACCGCCAAGCGGAGGGCACGGCCATGACCAGGGACCTCGGCATCGACGCGGCCGGCAACCGGGCCGGTGACGCCGTGGCCCGGGTGCCCGGGGTCGGCCGGTGGCTCGGCGGCATCGTCGTCGCGGGCACGAGCCTCGTCGCCGCGGTCGTCGCGAGCGTCACCGGCCTCGCCACCCGCAACGTGCCCGCCGCGCTCGCCGGCGGGGTGATCATGGTGCTGGGCAAGGTGATCGCGCTCGTCCAGGCTGTGGTCGGGCTGCAGCGGCAGCGCGTACCGACCGCCGAGGAGGCCGCGCTGCTCACCGAGGTCTACCGCGGCTCGGTCGACCTGTCGGCGGTCCGGCTGGTGCCCGGGCGTGCGGGCGTGTTCGGCGTGAACCCCCGCCCGTTCACCCTGGGTGCGACGATCTACCTGAAGAGGAACACGCTGTCCGACCACGTGCTCGTGCACGAGTGCGCGCACGTGTGGCAGTACCAGCACCTGGGCAGCCGGTACGCCTTCGACGCGATCTGGGCACAGTGGACGGTCAAGCCGGACGCCTACGCGTGGGCCGACGAGCTCGAGCGGGGCCGGCGGCACTGGCGGGAGTTCAACCGGGAGGCGCAGGCGAAGTTCCTCGAGGACGTCGCCTGCCGCCACCGGGAGTTCTTCGCCGAGGAACCGGTGGCCGGCGGCGCACGGTTCGTCCACGACCGCGTCGACCACACCGACCTCGCCCGCGCCGCCGTCGCCCAGGTCCGCGCCGGGCGGCTCAGCTGAGGCGCAGGTGCAACATGTCGTCCGCCGCCTGGTAGCCGACGCGGGTGTACAGGCGCTGCTCCGCGACTCCCGCCGGGGTGAGGAACACCGTGCGCGCGCCGCGGTCGTGGACGGCGGCGGTCAGCCACACGGTGATCGCCGCGCCGACCCCGCGGCTGCGGTGGGCCGACCGTACCGCGATGCCCGCGACCTCGGCGGTTCCGTCGACGACGGGCTCGGCCACCCCACCGCCGACCGGCTCGCCGGTCGCGGCATCCCGGGCGTACACGGAGAAGCCGCCCTTCTCGAGCCAGGCCCGGGCACCCGCGACGTCGACCGGCGAGGTGTCGCCGAACGCCTCGTGCTGTGCCCCGACCATCCCCTTGAAGTCCACATCGGACTCCGGCACGACGAGCTCGACCCCTTCCGGCGCCGGTGGAGTGACCAGCGCACCGGGCGGGCAGAGCAGCACGGGGATCCGGCGCTCCACGACGTACCCGGCCGCGCGCAGCACCGGCTCGGCGTCCGGCGCGGTCGCCACGAGAAACTCCAGGCGCGGCACCAGGTCCCGGCTCCGGTAGGCGGCGGTGAGCGCGTCCACGTCGGACCGGGTGGGCCGGGCGCCGTCGTCGGGAATGGCGTAGTTGAGGTAGGGGTTGGCCGTATCCGGCGAGAAGGTCGCGAGGAACGGGCCGACCCGTTCGGTGGTACGGCCGGACGCCGCGGCACGGCGCATGTGTGACTGCAGGGCGGACACGCCGCCAGCATGGCACGGCACGCGCCGGCCGCCAACGGGATTTCGGCCGGCGCGCGCGTGCTCGGCTACCGGGTGCCGGCGGCCACGACCAGGACCGCGCGCACCTGGTCGATGATGTCGCGCAGGTTCCTCTCGAACACCGGGTCGGTCAGCTCGGTGGTGTTGCCGGGGCCGAACTCCAGCACCGGGGTGTGCAGGTGCCCACCGGGCAGGTCCGCGCCGACCGCGTCCCGAAGCAGCGTGGCCCGGTACGCGATCTCGTTGGACAGGTAGTCACCGCCGCCGCCCTGCCGGGCGACGGAGCCGGGCGTCGGGCCGTCCGGCCGGGTCACCGGCTCGGTCTGGCCGGCGGGGATCTCGACGACCGTGGTGTTGTCGAAGACGGGGAAGCGGCCGGTGTCCGCGGCGACGATCTGCTCGTAGGGCAGCGTCGTCGGCACGAACTCGGGCGCGGGCAGCACGGTGGGCACCCCGTCGGGGATCGGGATCACGCCGGTGCTGGAAACGTTGTCGTTGTCCGGGAAGCCGCCGCGCCAGCGCCCGTTGTAGCGCTCGACGTCGAACTGGCCGACCCGGCCCTGGCTGATCGTGGTGAACAGGTCGATCCGGTCGAGGTGCGGCAGGAACGTGCGCTCGACGACGCCCCGCGCGAACGGCCCCCACAACACTGGGAACATCGCGGTCTCGATCCGCGCGCGCCCGGCCGCGGTCTGGATGACCGTGCCGTCGAGGGCGAGCGCGGCCGCCCCGGACGGGTTGCTGCGCCGGATGTCCTGGTCGAGCTGGAACGGGTCGAACCCGCTGACGAGGATCCGCTTGGTGCCGCCCCGGTGGTCGATCGAGTCCTGGCCGCGGGAGGCGCGGTCGAGCATGCCGATCAGCTCCGCCCGCCGCTCGGCGTCGAGCTCGAAGGACGGGGTCCACTGCCGCAGGGCCTTCGTGTGCTGCAGGCGCGCCCAGTACAGCGGCCGGTCGTCCGCGGCCGGGAGGCTGCCGGCGGCGAGCCTGCCCTGTGCCCGCGCGACCGCGGCCGCCCAGAGCGCGCGGCCCTGGGTG
>NZ_JBOHGB010000120.1:0-22468 GCF_050699935.1 Actinophytocola sp. | reverse complement strand
CGCCTCGGCGACGGCGTGCGGCGCGGCGCAGGCGGCCACGGCCACGTGCACGAGCGTGCCGACCGGCCAGTGTGGACGGTGCGCGGCGAGCCGCTCGAGCAGCGCGGGCTCGCCTAACGCGTAGCCTGCCCGCAGCCCCGGCAGCGCCCACGTCTTGGTCAGGCTGCGCAGCACGAGCACACCCGGCAGCGGCTCGCCGGCGAGCGAGGCGGGCTCGCCGGGGACCGCGTCCATGAACGCCTCGTCGACGACCACGACGCGGCCCGGCCGGGCCAGCGCCCGCACGGTGTCCGCGGGGTGCAGGACCGAGGTCGGGTTCGTGGGGTTGCCGATCACGACGAGGTCGGCGTCGTCCGGTACGTCCCGCGGGTCCAGCGCGTAGCCGTCGGACTCCCGCAGCAGGACGTGGCGCACCGGCACGCCTGCCGACCGCAGCGCCACGTCGGGCTCGGTGAACGACGGGTGCACGACCACGGCGGCGCGCGGCCGCAGGGCGGGCAGCAGCGCGAACCCCTCGGCGGCGCCGCCGAGCACGAGCACCTCGCCGGCGTCCCGGCCGTGCCGCGCCGCCACCGCCGAACGGGCTCGTCTGTCGTCCTCTGTGGACGGATAACGGCCTAGCCGGCCGACGGCGTGCGCGAGGCGTTCACGCAGCCAGGCCGGCGGCCCGTCGCCGCGGACGTTCACCGCGAAGTCCTCGAGTCCGGGTGGGGCATCCACATCGCCGTGGTGCCGCAGGTCGGTCATCATCCGCCGGATCCTACGTACCGCGCCGGACCGACGCCGAGGAGGCGGGTGAAGTGTCGGGTCGGCTGGGCCTGGTCGTGGAAACCCGCGAGCGTGGCGGCCCGCGCGGGCGGGTGGCCGTCGAGCAGATGGCCCCGGGCAAGCTCGAGGCTGCGGCCGGTGAGGTAGCGGTGCGGCGGGATGCGGTACTCGTGGCTGAACGCGCGGACGAGCGACGCGGGGTGCGTGCCGAGGGTCGCCGCGGCCTCGTCGAGCCGGACGCCACCGGGCAGCCGCGCGTCGAGGAGCTCGCGGAGCCGGTCGGCCAGTCCGCGGGCCGGCCGCGGGCGTGCGGCCGGCCGCCTCGAAGTCCTCGGTGCGCACCGCGAGGACCTGGTGGAGCTGGTGGATCCGCCTGCGCAGCAGGGGATCACGCAGGGTCGGCTGGTCGACCGCGGCGCCGACGAGGGCGTCGTCGAGCACGGAGTGGTCGAGCTTGCGGAAGCCCTCCGGCCGCACCGAGCGCCCGTCGTGCGGCACGCCCGGCGGCAGCAGCGTCACCGCGTCGCTCGTGCCCCGTGGTCGTGCCGGTCGAGGTCGTAGCGTGCGTGGAACACCTCCTGGATGCCCGCGCCCGAGGGGGGTGCCACGCCGTGATGTCCGGACGGGTGCCGGTCATGCAAGGAACGTACAAGACGGCACGGCCGGCGCGCCCAAGCTGGCCTGGTGCGATTCGAGACCAGGATCGCCGTCGTGATCCGCGACGACCTGGCCGGCTGGCAGCGCCTGAACGTGTGTGCGCCTTCCTGGTGAGCGGCATCGCGGCGGCCGTGCCCGAACTGATCGGCGAGCCCTACGCGGACGCCGACGCCACGTGGTACCTGCCGATGTTCCGCCAGCCGGTCCTCGCGTTCGAGGCCCCGGCGGACGTGCTGACCGCGGCCCACACCCGGGCGCACGGCCGTGGTCCGCGCGGTCCCGTTCGGCTCGCTGGACCTGGTGGGCCTCGCCGTGCACGGTCCCGCGCACCGCGGTCGACAAGATCGTCGAGGGCGCGCGCCTGCACCCCTGACCGACCGATGCGGCAGACTCGGCCGGGTGCACGTGTGCTTCGTCTGCTCCGGCAACATCTGCCGCTCCCCCATGGCCGCCGTGGTGTTCCGCGAGCACCTGCGCCGAGCCGGGCTCGACGACCGGGTGCGGGTGACGAGCGCCGGCATCGGCGGGTGGCACGTCGGGCAGCCGGCCGACTCGCGGGCCGCGCGCACGCTCGCGCGCGCCGGGTACCCGACCGAGCACGTCGCCGCACAGGTCGGGCCCGAGCACCTCGACGCGGACCTACTGGTGGCGATGGACTCCGGGCACGAGGCGGCGCTGGCCGACCTCGTCGGCGAGGAGCGGGTGCGGATGTTCCGCTCGTTCGACCCGGCCGCCGACGGCGACCTGCGCGGCGATCTCGACGTGCCGGACCCGTACTACGGCCGGCGGGACGGGTTCACCGACGTGCTCACCATGATCGAGGCGGCGATGCCCGGGCTGCTCACGTGGGTCCGCGAGCGGCTGTGAACGCGGCCGTGGACCTCGAGGCGCTGACCGGCTCGGCGGCCGCCGGCAGCACGCCTCTGGGCGGTACCGCGCGGCGCGTCGAGCTCGCGGACGGCCGGGTGGTGGTCGCCAAGCGGCACGACCACGTGACCGCGCTGCGTGCCGAGGTCGCCGGGCTGTGCTGGCTCGCCGAGCCGGGCGTCGTGCCGCTGCCCGAGGTGCTCGGGTACGACGACGAGTGGATCGTCATGGAGCTCGTCGAGCCGGGCGCGCCGACCGCCGCCGGGGCGGAGGAGTTCGGGCGCGGGCTGGCGCGGCTGCACGCCGCCGGCGCCGAGGCGTTCGGCGCGGCGCCGCCGGATGGCCCCGTCGACGCGTGGATCGGGTTGGCGCCGATGCGCAACGAGCCGGGCTCGTCCTGGCCGTCGTGGTATGCGGCGCGGCGGGTCGAGCCGTACCTGCGGTCGGCCGTCGACCGGGGCGTGCTGTCCGACGGGGACGTTCGGGCCGTCGAGTCGGTGTGCGCGCGGATCTCGTCGCTGGCCGGTCCGGACGAGCCACCCGCGCGGCTGCACGGCGACCTGTGGAGCGGCAACGTCCGGTGGGCGGCGGACGGCCGCGCGTGGCTGATCGACCCGGCCGCGCACGGTGGCCATCGGGAGACCGACCTCGCGATGCTGGACCTGTTCGGCTGTGCGCGCCTCGACCGGATCGTCGCCGCGTACCAGGAGGTCACGCCGCTCGCCGACGGCTGGCGCGGGCGGGTCGGGCTGCACCAGCTCTTCCCGCTCCTCGTGCACACCGTGCTGTTCGGCGGCGGGTACGCGGGCCAGGCCGTGGCGGCCGCCCGGTCGGCGCTGCGGGGGTGAGCCTGGCCTACCGTTGTGGGGTGCGGTTGCGCTTCCTGCTCCGGCCTGAGTGGCTGGCGTTGACGCTGGTGGTGGTGGTCTTCGCCGTCACCTGCTTCGCCGTGCTCGCCCCGTGGCAGTTCGGCCGGCACGCCGAGCGCAAGGCGACCAACGACGCGATCACCCGGTCGTTCACCGCCGCCCCGGTGCCGCTCGCCGATCTGGCAGAGGGCACCGGCGAGTGGCGAACGGTCACCCTGACCGGCACCTACCTGGCCGACGACGAGGTCGTGGCGCGGCTGCGAACCGTGCAGGGCGAGGCGGCGTTCGAGGTGCTGACGCCCTTCCGCCTGACCGACGGCACGGTGGCGCTCGTGGACCGCGGGTACGTGCGGCCGGTGCAGGGCCGGGAGGAGCTGACGCTGCCGTCGTACCCGGAGCCGCCGGCCGGGACGCGGGAGCTGACCGCCCGGGTGCGCGCGGACGAGCGCGACCCGCAGGGCCGGTCCCCGCTGGGCGGCGAGCGCCCGCAGGTCTACGCGGTCGACTCACGCGCGGTCGGCGAGGTGACGGGGCTGTCGATCCGGCCGGGGTACGTGCAGCTCGCGGCCGGCAGTCCGGGGGTGCTGGGCCCGCTGCCGCTGCCGGAGCTGGAGGCGGGGCCGTTCCTGTCCTACGCGCTGCAGTGGATCACGTTCGGCGTGATGGCGTTGCTGGCGTGGCTGTACTTCACGTGGCGGGAGATCCGGCCGGGTGGGGTCCTGGCGGAGCGAGCCGGCGAGCCGGCCCAACCCGGGCCCGGGTCCGCGCCGACCGATCAGGCTCGCCCTCGCGGGCCGCATGGACAGCGTGGGCAGCGCCGGCGGCGGACGGTCGCCCAACAGATCGCCGAGGACGAGGCGCGCGAACGGGCCGCGAGCAACCAGCCCTGACGCGCGGGCTCGCCGCCCCAAACCTGCCTGCCGACGGCCGCTCGCCGAGTAACCAGGGCCCTGCCGTTCGACCCGGGCCGGCGAGCCGGCCGTCGCCCGGGATCGCTTGCGCGGCCGCTACCTGGACGTTCGAGTCGTGGTCCCAGTCCGCGGGCCGCCAGTGAGCCGGACGCGGTCGTGCTCGTCGAAGCTGCGGATCTCGCCCCTCGTCCCGTCCGCCGTCTCGTAGCGCTCACCCTTCGTGGTCCCCAAACCCGCACCCGTTCCACGTTCTACGCCACAGCTTCGTCGTCGAGCTGCTGCTGACGGGCGGACCGGGCGAGTACGCGTAATGGGAGATCCTGCACGAGCCGTGGCTCGCCGACTCGCGCGCGGCGGCGAGCGTGCCACCACGTGCGGAGAACTACCGGATCCGGCCCGAGGAACTGAAGCGCATCAAGCACTTCGTGACACGTTCCGCTCGGTGGCGCTGGCCCAGTCGCGTGACGAACGCCCGCGGAGCACACGTACCGCGCGGAGAGCTAGCGGCGCGAGCGGAACAGCGCGATCAGCGCGGTGACCACGGCGGCCAGCCCACCGACCACACGGGACAGTTCGACGGCGCGGGTGACGTGGCCGGAGTCGGGCATCCGGCCCTCGCCCATGACCGGGCGCTCCTCGACGCCGTGCTCGTACTCGGTGCGCCCGCCGAGCCGGATCTCGAGCGCACCGGCGAAGACCGCCTCGACCCGGCCGGCGTTGGGGCTCGGGTGCGCGGCGGCGTCGCTGTGCCAGGTCTGCCAGGCGCCACGCCAGGAGCCGCCGACGACGGGTGCGCCGGCGACGGTCAGCAGGGCGGCGAGCCGGGCCGGGAGCAGGTTGACGAGGTCGTCGAGCCGGGCGGAGGCCCAGCCGAAGCGGCGGTAGCGCGGCGAGCGGTAGCCGACCATCGCGTCGAGTGTGTTGACGGCGCGGTGGCCGAGCAGGCCGGGGACTCCGGCGACCGCGCCCCACAGCAGCGGCGCGACGACGGCGTCGGAGGTGTTCTCGGCGACCGACTCGACCGCGGCGCGCGCGAGGCCGTTGGCGTCGAGCTTCTCGGGGTCGCGGCCGCAGAGGTGCGGCAACCGCTCGCGCGCGGCCGGCAGCTGCCCCGCGTCGAGTTCCCTGCCGATCGCGGCGCCCTGCACGGCGAGCGACCGTCCACCCAGGACAACCCAGGTGGCCGCCGCGGTCGTCACGGTCTGCACCGCCGGGCGCCCCCGGCCGGCACGCTCCGCGAGCACGCCGAGCGCGAGCGCCCCGCCGCTGAGCACCGCGGCATGCAGGGCGCCGGACAGCTTGTGGTCGCGGTAGAGGACCCGCTCGACGCGCGCCGCGAGCTTGCCGAACGCGGCCACCGGATGCCCCCGCCGCGGATCCCCGAACGCCCCATCCGCGGCGACGCCGAGCAGCAGCCCGACCGCCCGCGCCATGCCCACCACGTCGCTCACCCCCACCGCCCGACCGGGTGCCGGGCCCCGAGCCCGACACGGTAGCGCGACCGGCCGGAGGTCTTGCACGGAGGCGTCTCTCGTCCCGTGGTGTGGACGGGTTGGCCTCCGGCCCCCGGTCACCAGCCTACGGGCAACCCCTGACTGTTCGGGGGTGTCCGTCCACAGGCCGCGAGATCGCGCTGGTCAGCGCAGCGCTCCTAGGAAACTGGTCGCCAGGTGACGGATCGATCGCCAGATCGTAGCGACATCACCCGTTTGCCAGCTCTTTGGCGGCGGCGGGTTTGCCGGGCGCGAGGCGGATATAGGAGGACAGCGAGTGTAGTTCGGCGATGTCGCGGAGCAGTGTCCAGTGTGGCCATCGTGTCAGGTCGTAGCCGTAGACGGTGAGGAAGGTCGTGCGGTCTGTTTCGGGTTCGTCGAAGTAATTCGGCAGGCCGGTGAGGAGGTCGAGTTCGCGCGGGCCCATGCATGCCTGGTCCCAGTCGATCAGCACCCAGCCACCCTCGTGATGAACGAGGTTCCCGCTGTGTGCGTCGGCGTGCACGAGTCCGATCCCCAACGGGAAGGTCGTCCCGGCGAAGGCGTCGACCAGCGATCTGGCCCGGGCGCCGAGCCACGCCCGATCGTTGTCCGAGAGCACCGGTTGGGGCCGACGCTCGTCGATCTCGGGGGCCTCGCCGAGCCGGTGTAGCGGGCGGTACCGGGGCAGGGCGAAGGGCGGTGCTGGCAGCTCGTGGAGCCGTCGCACCAGCCCCGCCAGGTCACCGAGGGTGGGCGGTGGTGTCGTGGGCCAGTAGGGCCAGAAGGTGGCGACCGCGGATCCGGCCCGTACTGCCCGCACAAGTTGCCGATACGATCCGCGCTGCTCGGGCCAAGGGCTGGACGCCCGAGAAGCCCGGGTCGCCCTTCCTGCTCGACCAGTTGCAGGGGTTCATCCCCGCCGACTGACTGGCGATCCAGTTAACAACGTCACATCGGCAATAGCTGGAACGCAACACACGTCTGTCTCAGCAGCGCGAACGTGGCGTCAGCGGCGGCCTTGCTCAATGGCCACACGAACTCAGCCGCGCACGGCCTCTCTGCCGAACTGCGTGAGCGTGCGGTGCGGGAGGTGGCCGAATCCGGCCGGCCGGTCGTGCAGGTGCACGAGATCTCGGCATCCATCCCGAGGCGTTGCGGACCTGGGTCCGCTCCTGCTCCGCAACCAACTACGCCGGCCGCGACACCGCCGACCGCTCCATCCCACCGGCTTCGAATGGGCGTCATCCCCTTCCGCACCGGCACCCTCCGGGGTGCGAGGGTCGGCGGGCTGAGCAGCACATGGTTCACAGTGGACAGTGGCCAGTGGCCAGTGGCCAGTGGCATCAGGCTCTGGTGAACATGATGAAGTCGCAGCTGGACGCGATGACGAGTGTGGTGCCGGTCGGCGAGAAGCCGACCGCACGCAACTCGCAGACGGTCTCGTCGTGGATGACCTGCCATCCTCCCCGGTCCGGTTCGCCGAAGGGATCCTGAGATGGGGCGGACAGCACGACCCGTTCGGCGGGCCAGTCCGGGGTCACGATGTCGAGCATCCAGCCGTCGGGCGTGACCCGGTGCAGCCCGCCACCGAACAGCCCAGCGAGCGGAACCCGTACGCCGGCCAGGATGCCGATGCCGGTGCAACACAGGTCCTGGCCATCCGGATAGTCGAAGTCCGGGTCGGGATCGCGGGCAACGCGCTCGCCGGTGGCACCGTCGAACAGACCCCGCCCCTGGCTCGAGGCCACCAGCAGAAGATCAACGCCGTCGCCGGGATGAGTGGCGAATCCGACGCCGAGCAGTCCCCCGACGGCCACAGCGGTGGGCGCCGCGACCAGAGGGCGCCACGGTGGTTGAGGCGGGCCGACCGGTGCGTGACGGAACCGGGCGCGCAGCTCGTCCGCGTACGTCACCCGAACTGCCCTCCCGGGTCGGCGCCGACAACCGCACCGACCGGATGCGGCAACGGGTACGGGCGCTCCTCCGGCACCAGCCCCGCGGCGACCTCCTCATGGCCAGCGGCCAGGTGATCACGAATCGCCCGGGCGACACCCGTGACATCGGTGATCCCCACGATCCAGTCGTCCACGTAGCGGTCCACGGCCGCACCGGACAGTCCCACCTGCAACGACCGGTGCGACAACGGCCCCAGCCGCAACGACCGCTCCGGGTCCCACTGCACCCGCACCTGGCATGCCCGCAACCGGCTCGCCCACACGTCCAGGTCCGGGTAGACGCCGGCGTCGAAATGACTCAGACAAGCATGGGCCAAAGCCCACTCGAACCCGCCCCGCAGGATCTCAACGGCGAGCACGCACTCCTGGCCCGGCTTGGACGCCCACCCACTGCGATACATCATCCACAGAAACGACGGCTTGATCCACGTCATCCGCTCCCGCCTGAACGGCCTCACGAACCGCCCCGCCGCCAGCGCGGGCACCGCGATCTCGGGCGAGTACGCCTGATACACCGTGATCGACTCGGCCGTGTAACGGGCACGAACCTGACGCACGGGAACGTTCACGCACGATATCTTGACCGAACCACCCGACCTCGCACCATCGGGTTTCCGAGTGCCCCCTCGTGGTAGTGGTCGCCGAACACGTGCACGACCTGTTCGCCGAGACACTCGATACGCCAGCCGGCCAGATCGCGCAACTCTACGTGCTCGCCCGCCTGCTCAACCGCATCGACGGCGGCGACCACCCCGACCTCGCCGAACCGCTACACCTCCACGCGGACAGCATCCTCGCTGGCTGACCTGCACCCGCATCTTCGCGGAGCCCAGTCGCGAGTGTTGGACTCGCGGGCCGGGAACGTTGAACTCGCGGGTTGTGCGGGAGGGTCAGTCGGCGGTGGCCCAGCCGGTCAGCATGAGGCGGGCTATCGACGTGGGGCCCGGTAACTTGAGGCCCTCGATCTCGCCGCCCGCTGCCAGGGCGACGCGTAGGTCGGCGCGCGGCACCCAGCAGGCCTCCTCGATCTCCCCGGCCGCCGGGTGCAACGGGGCGTCGGCCGGCGCCACGGCGGCGAAGCCGACCATGATCGAGCGGGGGAAGGGCCACGGCTGGCTGCCCAGGTACCGGATCCCGGTCACCCGCACGCCGACCTCCTCGGCGATCTCCCGCTCGACGCAGGCCTCCAGGGACTCGCCGGCCTCCACGAAGCCCGCCAGCACCGAGTAGCGCTCCGGCGGCCACACGGGCTGCCTCGCCAGCAGCACCCGCGCACCGTTGACCCCGACGTCGTCGTGCACCAGGCAGATCACGGCCGCGTCCGTGCGCGGGTACTCCTCCCGCCCGCAGCCCGTGCACCGCGTCGCCCAACCGGCGCTGGTCCGCTCGGCCGGCGCGCCGCACCTCGCGCAGTAGCCGGCCCTCGCGTGCCAGCTCGCCAACCCGACCGCCGTCGTGTACAGGCCGGCCGACGTGTCGTCCAGCAGCGCGCCGATCGTGCGCAGGTCGTGCCACTCCTCGCCGTCCTCGGATGCCGCGCCCGTCCACAGGCCCCACGCGAGCTCCGGCGACGCCACGCCCTCGCGCAGCCGCTCCGCTCGCCGCACCGCCCAGTAGCCCACACCGTCGTGCTCGCCGAGCAGCAGCGCGTCCGGCGGCCGCTCCTCGGCGATCCGCGCCGACGGACGGGTCGCCAGCGACAGCGCGCCCTCGCCACCCGGCACTGTGGCGACCGGGGTGCGGCCCTTCTCGTCCAGCAGGATCACCTGGCCGGTCGCCCACAGCTTCGCAAGCCGCGCCTGGTCGGTGCGCATCTGCTCGTAGCGGTCCACTGTGGACCGCGAAAGCGTCGGCAGGTCGGCGAGCTGGAACGGCTCGGTCACGAGGAGATGACGCCGCCCAGCGACCGGAGCAGCGGCAGCTGCTCGGCGTCGCCCACGATCACGCCCGTGTACCGGGTCGGCGAGAAGAACTCCAGCGCCGCCTCCGCGATCTGCTCCGCGGTGACCCGAGCGAGCCGCGCCGGGTGCTCGACCAGCCAGTCGACGTTCAGCCCCAGCGAGACCAGTGCGGCCAGCTGCGAGGCCAACCCGCTCTGCGACGCGGTGGCGATGAGCAGCGACCCGATCGCGTACTGCCGCACCGAGTCCACTTCGGACTCGGTGGGCGGCACGACACCGAGCCGGGCCAGTTCGTAGCGCGTCTCCAGCAGCGCCGGCGCGGTGACCTCGCTGGCCGTGTCGGACTCGACGAGCAGCGTCGCGCCGCTCGGCGTGAACTCCACCGACGAGCGCGCGTGGTAGGTGTATCCCTTGCCCTCGCGGATGTTCTCCACCAGCCGCGAGGAGAAGTAGCCGCCGAACGCCAGGTTCGCGAGCTGCAGCGCCGGGTACCGCGGGTCGGTGCGCGCGACCGCCTGCGCGGTGAGCCGCAGCTGCGACTGCACCGCCCCGGCCCGTGGCACGAACAGCACGTCGCCGCCGGTCACGTGCGGCAGGTCCGGCAGCACCACGGCCTCGCGCTCGTCGGACCACACCGACAGCGCCGAGCCGAGCCGGGCCACCGCCTCGGCCGGCTCGATGTCGCCGACCAGCACCAGCACCGAGCCGCGCGGCAGCACCCCGGCGGCGTGCAGCTCGCGGACCTCCTCGGCGCGGACCGTGGCGACGTCGGCAGCCTCCGGCATCTCGCGGGTGAACGGGTGGTCGCCGTAGCGGTGCCGCTGCAGGGCCTCGCGCGCGATCACGCTCGGCTGCGACCGGGCCACCGCGATCCGCTCGACGAGCCGCCCGCGCTCTCCGCCGACCTCCTCCTCGGCGTAGGTGGCGCCGGTGAGCACGTCGGCGAGCACGTCGAGCAGCGTGTCGAAGCCGCTCGCGAGCGCGTTGCCACTGATCGAGAGCCGCTCCGGGTCGACGCCGGCATCGAGCTCGCCGCCGACCAGTGCCAGGTCGGTGTCGATCGCGACCCGGTCGCGGCGCCTGGTGCCGGTGAGGATGGTGGCCGCGAGCACCTCGGCACGCGCGGCGTGCAGCGGGTCGGTGCCGGCGAACGGGATGCGCAGCCGCAGCTCCACCATCGGCACGGCCGGCGCGTGCACCGCGACGACCCGCAACCCGTTGTCCAGCACGGTGTCCACAGAGGACAGACCGGTCGCGGCGCGCTGCTCGGCGAGCGGCGGCAGCGGTCGCGGGCCGAGCTCGGTGTGGCCGATCTCGGTGGCGGTGCGAAAGCCCGTCGACGTACTCGTCGCCGCGGCGGCATCGAACGCTGTCACTGGTCTCCTCCTGCCGGCGTCACGGTGAGCACCGCGCGTGAGTCGGGGCGCAATGCCTTGGCGGCGGCGGCGACGGCGTCGGGCGTGACCGCGGCGATCCGGTCGGGCAGCGTGTGCACGAGGCCCGGGTCGCCGTAGAGCAGCTCGAGCGAGCCGAACGCGAGCGTGCGCGAGATCAGCCGGTCGTGCTCGCGGTGCAGGCCGGCCACCCAGCGCGCCTTGACCTTGGCCAGCTCCTCGTCGCTGGGCGGCGCGCCGGCGAGCTTGTCGAGCTCCTCGTCGACCGCGGCGAGGACGCGGTCCTCGCCGACCTCCGCCGAGTGCACCGCGGTGACGACGAACGTGTCGGGGTCGCGCGCCTCGAACGGGCCGAACAGCCCGCAGGCGGCGTTGACGTCGGTGACCAGCGGCTCGCGGTGGACCAGGCGCTGCTGGAGCCGGGAGCCGTCGCCCTCGGCCAGGACCGCGGCGAGAACCAGGTTGGCGAGGTAGCCGTCGAGCTCGCCGATCGAGTCGGGCATCCGGTAGCCGACCGCGAGCGCGGGCAGCGGCGCGTGCGGGTCGGGGTGCTCGCCGCGCAGCTCGCCGGTGGGCGGCGGCTCGGCGAACGACGGCCGGTCGGGGGCCGGGCGCGCCACGACGTCGCCGAAGTGCTTGTCGATGAGCTCCCGGGTGCGCTCGACGTCGAGGTCGCCGGCGACCGTGAGCACGGCGTTGGCCGGTGCGTAGTAGGTGTCGAAGAACTGCGCGCAGTCGGCCAGGTCGGCCTGCTCGAGCTCGGTGAAGTCGCCGTACCCGTTGTGGGCGTTGGGAAATGTCTGGTAAAGCACCGGCGGCAGCAGGATCCACGGGAACCCGCCGTAGGGCCGGTTGAGCACATTGAGCCGGATCTCCTCCTTGACCACGTCGACCTGGTTGCGGAGGTTCTCCTCGGTGAGCCTGGGCGCTCGCATGCGGTCGGCCTCGAGGAACAGCGCGCGCTCGAGGCCGCCGGAGGGCAGCACCATGAAGTAGTCGGTGTAGTCGGGGTGGGTCGAGCCGTTGAACGTGCCGCCCGAGGACTGCACGTGCCGGAAGTGGGCGAGCTTCTCCAGGCTCTCGCTGCCCTGGAACATCAGGTGCTCGAAGAGGTGCGCGAAGCCGGTCCGCCCCTCCGGCTCGGACCGGAAGCCCACGTCGTAGTGCACGCTCACGCCGACCACCGGCGACGTCGGATCCGGTGCGAGGACCACCCGTAGCCCGTTGGGCAACGTGAACCTGTTCAGCTCGGTTGCTGGCATGTCCGAAGCCTACGTGGCGGCACTGACATTCGGCCGCGAGGCCGGTCGGTCGATCATCGTCCACGGTGACCTCGCCCGACCCGATCCCCGCGGCACCGCTTCGAGACTACGACACCCGCGGCGTCGCGCGGACCTACGACCTCCGGGTCGCCGACGGGACGTGGACGCCGATCCGGCGGGATCCGGACTTCTGGCAGCGGTTCACCGGCACGTTCGCCGCGACTCACACGGGCGACACGAAGCCCGGCAGCCAGCCCGGATCCTCGCCGTCGCCGCACTCCGGACACGGCTGCTCGACCATGCCGCCCGGCGCCCGGTCCGCCCACACCGTGCCGCTGCCGGGCAGGACCATCGGGCGGATGCTCCCGGCGTCGTCCCGGTACTGCGTGACCTGCCGGCACCCGTGGCACACGGTCCGGATGCTCTCGGTCATCGGTTCACCATCCCGAGCCGTCGCAGGACGGGCAGATCTGGTTGCTCATCGCCCCCGACACTAATCCCTGGCACGTCAGCGCAACTGACCCGACGCGGTGAGCACGACGTCGAGCTCGCGCAGGAACGCGGGGAAGTCACGAACCAGCCCGTCGACACCGTCCTCGCCCTCGTACCAGTAGATCCCGGGCGTGCCGTCGGCCGCGGTGTCCAGGTCGGCGAAGCGCGCGAGCCACCCCGCGGTCTCACCGAGCACCACCGCGTAGGGCAGCGACCGGGACAGCACCATCTCGCGGTCCGCCGCCGGAACGGTCGCGGAGTCGGTGCCGCGCAGGTATCCGAGCAGCCCGCGGACCTGCTGCACGAGCGCGCTGCCGCGCCTGGTCCGGGCCGGCATGAACCGGGCGCCGAGCGCGAGGCCGAGCCCGCCGATCAGCACGGCGAGGCCGAGCAGCGCGTGCCCGACCGTCAGCGCGAGCACCACGGTCGCGGCGACGCCGAGGACCGCCAGCAGGACGCCGGCGAGCAGCCAGCGGGTGCGCTCGTGGTCGGGCCGGCGGGCGAACCACTGATGGCGGACGACCCCGGCGTAGAGCTCCTCCCGGATTCCGGACAGGTCGAGGGGGCGGCCGCGCAGCTGGGACAGCGACACCTCGGTGGCGTCCCCGAGCAGGGCCCGCCACACCGCGCGCTCGTAGCCGGTGAGCGCCTCGTCCGGCGGGTTGCGGCGCAGCAGCACCCAGTCCTGTCCCGCACGCCGGATCGTCAGGTAGTTGCGGACCGCGAGGTCGACCACGGTCGCGGTCACGTCGGCCACGTCCACGTGCTCGTCGACGACCGTGCCGACCTCGCCGGGCAGCACGCCGTCCGGCGAGGCGAACGCGACCCGGCCGCCGTCGGCGACCAGCAACTCCACCGGGCCGACGTCCGCGGCGAGCGCGCGGGTGTCGCGGCCGCGGGCGAGCCAGAGCAGGACGAACCCGCCGACCAGCACGGCGGCGAGCGCGCCCAGGCCGACCCCGCTGACCGGGGTGAGGGCGAACGCGCTGACCGTGACCTCGGCGAACTCCGCGTCGCCGGCGCCGCCGACCGTGCCCGAGGGCAGCATCACCGACAGGTCGACGCGCTCGCCGGCCGGCAGGTCCTCCTGCACCACCCGCAGCACCTGTCCGTGGTCGGTGATCGCGGACGAGCACGGCTGCTCGGACCCGCGCCGGCCGGCCAGGCAGACGACCTCGCTGGGCAGGTCCGGCGCGACGAACGACGCACGCAGGAGGCGGAGGTTCACGTCCCAGCCGCCGGCCACCTGCCAGCGCACCTGCTGGCGCCCGCCGGCGTCGGTGACCGCGCCGTCGACGGTGTAGGTGACCGTGGTGGCGCCCTCGCCGAGTCGCATGACGAACTCGTCGCCGGTCACCTCGGTGGTGCCGTTGCCGTCGACCCGCACGTCCTCGACGGTGAACACGCGGTCGGTGTCGTCGCCGGCCCGGATGAGCAGCGGCTGGTGGCGGGTCATGGTCTTGCGCGCCTGGACGAACACCTGCTCGCTGACCGACAGCCGACCGTCGCGCTCGACCTTCAACGCGATGTTGACGCTCTGCGGGAGCAGGGGGGTGGGCCGCGGGCCGGGCGGCAGCGTGCTCGGCCTCGTCGGGTCGATCGAGGGGATGTCCTGCGTGGGCAGGTCGGTAGGCAGTTTGGACGGCACCGGAATGTCCACAGTGGGCACGTCCGGTGGGGGCGAGGGCAGCGACGGCTGGACCAGCCCGAGGAGCGTGCCGCCAGACACCGCCGCCGCCGTCACCGCGCCGGCGACCACGGCCCCCCATTTCGCGAACACGCCTGCGGAGGATAGTCCAGAGCCCATATGCTCACCGCCTGTCCGGCAAGATCGGGCCGGGGGCCGATGAACGTGGGGGTAGGACGGGGAATGACTCAGCCACCATCGGGCCCGTGGCGCCCGACGGGACCGCTGCCGCCACCGCAGGCGCGCCCCCTGCCTCCACGACCACAACCACCACGACCACAGGCACCACAGGCACCACCACCGCAGCCGTACCGGCCCACCGCGCCCTACCCGATGCCCGGCCAGCCCGGCCCAATCGGTCCGCCCGGTCCGGCCGGTTTTCCCGGTCCCGGTGGCCGGCCGCCGGCCGGTGCGTACCGGCCGCATCCGCAAGGGCCGCAAGCGTTTCCACCGCCCGGCTCGACCGCGCCGCCGTGGCTGCGGGGCTATCCGGGTCACCAGGGCGTGCCGTACCCGCGGCCGAAGTCCAACACCGGCCCGCTGGTCGCGACGATCGTCGTGGCGGTGCTCGTGGTGAGCGCGGGGATGCTCGGCTTCGTGGCGCTGAGCGACCGCGGCAACCACGTCGCCGACACCGGCTACGACGAGCCGGCCACGAGCAGCGAGACGAGCACGACCACCGCCACCACGACCGACGCCCCGACCACGACCGACGCGCCGACCACGACGACCACCGACGCCCCGGTCAGCACCACCGCGAACACGCCGACCGAGACCACTCCGGCCGGCCCGCGACCGGTGTACGAACTCGGCGACAACCCGCTGTTCGCCGGCGAACTCGGCACGCCCGCGGTGACGTGCCGGCTGACCCGCTGGACGACCTCGCCGGCGGGCGCGGCGGCGTTCTTCCGCAGCACCCTGCCGTGCCTGGACCGGGCGTGGCGCCCGGTGCTGGAGCAGGCCGGGCTGCCGTTCGCCACCCCGGCGATGAAGTTCCCCGAGGGCACCAACTGGTCGAGCCCGTGCGGATCGGTGGCCGGCGGGAACGGCGCGGTCGCGGCGTTCTACTGCGGGGAGAACAACACGCTGTACATGCCGTTCGCGGGCCTGCAGACCGAGCAGTACGGGCCGCATCCCGGGGTCTACCTGGCGGTGCTGGCGCACGAGTACGGCCATCACGTGCAGGCACTGAGCGGGGTGCTCGACACCTACGCGCAGGCCAGGTACGAGGCGGGCGTCGACACCGGGTCGGGCCTGGAGCTCTCGCGGCGGCTGGAGCTGCAGGCGCAGTGCTTCTCGGGCATGTTCCTGGCGGCGACGTACGGCCGGGGCTCGGTGAACGACAACATCCTCAACGAGGCCCGCACGTCCCAGAACCGCGGCGACCACACGGCGGGCCTCCCGCGCGACCACGGCACGGACGCTCACACCGCGGCGTGGTGGGAGCAGGGCGCGCAGAAGAACCGGACCTTCCAGTGCAACACGTGGAAGAGCCCCGCGGCGGACGTGTCCTGAGACGCCTAGCGACCGGGTGCGGGCGCGCGACGGGGCACGGGCGGGCGGGACAGCCGCAACGAGCGCGGCAGCGGCCGGCCCCGGGGACCGCGGCGCACGAGGAACGCGTACCCGGCCCCCGCCCACCCGCTGGCGACGAGCAGGACCAACCCGAGCCCCTCGCCGCGCGTGCGGTCCACGGCCGCCACGCCCGCCGACCGCACGACCATCGAGTTCACCACCGGACCGGGCGGGAGCATGATGTCGACCGGCTCCCCCTCCGCGTGCCCGCAGCCGCTCAACCGGACCTCGCGGTCGTCGCCCTCGTGCTCGAACGTGACGATCTCGACGGCGTTCGGAAGGTCGCACGGTGTGCCGGTGGCCACCCTGGCGGACACTCGGGTGCCCGCGTCCGCGTCCGGCGCCGTGAAGCCGAAGATGCCGAGCACGTTCACGATCGCCGCGGCGGCGACGCTGAGCAGCAGGAGCGCCAGCCCCGCGGCGGCCCATCGCAGGTAGCCGGGTGGTGGTACCTGCCGACCCGTGATCCGCACCCGACGATGGTCGCAGATCCGGACGTACAGGAATACCTCAGTCGGTATCGGTTGCCGGGGTTATCTTTCGGACGTAGAGCAGCCGGTCGCCGGGCTCGATGGCGTCGGCCTCCGGGTGATCCACTCGGAAGAGCTTGCCGCCGCGGACCACGCCGAGCACGATGTCCGGCAGGTGCCGCGGCGACCCGCCGACCTCCGCCTGCGCGACGTCGCGCTCCGCGATGGCCAGGCCGGACTCCGGCGTGATCAGGTCCTCGACCATGTCCACGACGGTCGGCGTGTGGGTGGCCATGCCGAGCAACCGGCCCGCCGTCTCGCTCGACACCACGACCTGGTTCGCACCGGACTGGCGCAGCAGGTGGACGTTCTCCGCCTCCCGCACGGCCGCGACGATCTGTGCCTTCGGCGCGAGCTCACGCGCGGTCAGCGTCACCAGCACCGCCGAGTCGTCCCGGTTCGCCGCCACCACGACCGCGCGCGCCCGCGGCACTCCGGCGACCCGCAGCACGTCGGACCGCGTGCCCGAGCCGTGCACGGTGATCAGGCCCAGCGCGGAGGCGGCGTCGAGCATGGACTGGTCGGTGTCGACCACCACGATCCGCTCCGGCTCGACACCGTCCGAGAGCACCGAGCTGACCGCCGACCGGCCCTTGGTGCCGTAACCGACGACCACCACGTGATCGCGCACCTTCGACCTCCATCGTTGCAGCTTGAAAGCCTGTCGGGAGCGCTCGGTGAGCACCGCGAGCGTGGTACCGACCAAGACGATGAGGAACAGCACCCGCAACGGGGTGATGACCAGAATGTTGACCAGGCGGGCGGTCTCGCTCACCGGGGTGATGTCACCGTAGCCGGTGGTCGACAACGACACGGTCGCGTAGTAGATGCAGTCCAGGAGCGAGAGGCCGTCGCCGTTGCTGTCCCGGTAGCCGTCGCGGTCGAGGTAGACGAGCAGCACCGCGGAGAACAGCGCCACGACCGCCCAGACCACCCGGCGCACGATCGACGTGATCGGGCTGACCGAGCTCTCCGGCATCCGGATGACCCCGACGAGCGAGTGGTCGGGGCGGTCGGTCAGCCGCTCGGCACGCAGGCGCCGGCGCAGCTTGCGCGACAGGACGGTGCCTACGTCGTCAGGGCTGGTCACGGCGGCAGATTAACCTGGGGGCCGCCGGTGCGCCGGCGACCCCCACGGTTTCGTGAGTCGGGTCAGTAGTACGTGATGTCCCAGTGGTCGCCCTCGTCGTAGTAGACGTTGCCGGCCGCGGAGCGCCACTTGGCGCCGCCGATGTAGCTGAAGCTGCGCTTGATGTAGCGGGTGGCGCAGGACGTTCGCGAGATGTCGATCTTGTAGCCGTTCCAGTGGCTGTACTTGCCCGGCGCGTGGCCGGTCTCGGTGCCGCCGGTGACGGTGAGCCGGCACTTGCTGGCCTTCTTGAGCGTGATGACCCCTTTGATCGTCCCGGACTTGATGCCCCGGAACGAGGTGCAGGTCGGGTTGTGGCGGTTGCTGCAGCCACCGCTCGACGTCCAGCCGATGTTCGCCTTGCGGAGCTTGGCCGCGGCGGCCTTGTGGCTCAGCTCCCGGCCGCTGGCGTCCGCGTCACCGCTGGGCAGGACCAGCACCAGACCGACGGCCAGCGCGACCGCGGCCGCGAGCCCGGCCAGCACCTTGCGCATCCCCATGTGTCCTCCTCGCTTCGGGTTGCCCTCAGGGAGGAACCTCGCACCGGACCCGGCGTTCGCCGAGGGAGAGTGCACGCGGAGCACCAGCGAGTGCACGCCGCGGCAACGCCGGTGGTTCAGCGCGTGGGGACGGTGTGGAGGAGCGCGCGCAGGCTGTCGGCGTCCAGCAGGTCCGCGGCGCGGACCGTGCGGTTCTGGCGGACGTGGTGGAAGGCGGCGCGGACCCGGTCGACCGGCGCCGCGGACAGGCTCGCCCACGCCAGCCGGTAGGCGGCGAGCTGCACGGTCAGAGCTGGCAGGTCCTCGTCGCGGGGCAGCGCGCCGGTCTTCCAGTCGACCACCGTCCAGCCGCCGTCGGGGTCCGCGAACACCGCGTCCATCCGCCCGCGCAGGGTGATCCCCGCGACGTCGCAGGTGAACGGGACCTCCACCTCGTGCGGCACCCGCTCCGCCCACGACGAGGCCAGGAACGCGTCCTTCAACGCGTCGAGGTCCGCGTCCGGCGCGGCACCGGCGTCCGCCGACCCGGGCAGCTCGTCGAGGTCCAGCAGCGCGCGCGAGCCGAACCGCTTCTCCAGCCACGCGTGGAACGCCGTGCCCCGCCGTGCGGTCGGGTTCGGCGGGAACGGCAGCGGCCGGCGCAGCCGCCGGGCCAGCGCGTTGGGGTCCGCGGCCAGTTCGACCAGCTGGCTCACCGACATCGACGGCGGCAGCGTGACCTGCTCGCGCCGGGCGGCGGCCGCCGCGCGCTCGGCCAGGAGGACGTCCGTGTCCGCCGCCCAGCCCTCCGGGTCGTCCTCCAGCATCAGCTGGCCCGAGTCCGACCGCACCGCGGCCAGCGCCTCGCGCACCATGGCCGCGCCCTCGCGGACGTCCTCGCGTCCCAGCGCGAGCGGGTCGGCCGGCCACGTCGCCGTGCGGTCCGCGTTCGCGAGCGGGTTCTCCTCGTCCTCGGCCGGAGGCGGTGCCGCGTGCTCGGGTGGCACCAGCCCGGCCACCTCCGTGAAGAAGGCCGACGGGCCCTTCGGCTTCGAACCCGTGCGGCCCCACCAGTGCGCGGACACCAGCAGAACGCGCTCGGAGCGGGTCAGCGCCACGTAGCACAGCCGCCGCTCCTCGACGAGGTCCCGCTCGGCGAACGCCTCGGCGTGCCCGGTCAGCTCGTGCTCGACCTCCTTGCGGTTCGCCGCGCCGTCCAGGTTCAGCGTGGGCAGGTCCGCCGAGTCACCGCGCAGCGCGGCCGGCAGCTCGGTCACCGCGCGCAGCCAGCACGAGGTCCGCTTGCGGCTGGGGAACACGTCGTTCACCAGGTGCGGCACGGCGACGACCTGCCACTCGAGACCCTTCGCCGCGTGCACGGTGAGGATCTGCACCCGGTCCTCGGCCACCTCGACCTCACCCGGTTCGAGCCCGTCCTCGGCGGCCTCCGCGGCGGCGAGGTAGTCCAGCAACGCGGGCAGGCTGGCCGACGGGCTCGTCCGCGCGTAGTCGGACACCACGTCGGCGAACTTGTTCAGGTGCGCCCGCCCCGCGCCGCCCGGCCTCGCCTTCGCCTCGACGTCGAGCAGCATGGCCCGCTCCACCTCGGCGACCAGCTCCGGCAGCGGCTGGTCGAGCCGGCGCCGCAGCGCGTGCAGCTCCGCGCCGAGCGTGCGGATCCGCCGGTAGCCCTCGGCCGAGTACGCCTCCGCCTCGCCCGGGTCGTCGATCGCGTCGACCAGCCCGGCCTGCTCCGCGCCCTCGCCCGGCACCGCGTCGGCCAGCGTTCCCTCGCCCTCGGTCTGGTACGCCTTGCCGAGCTCGGCGGCCCGCCGCCACAGTGCCGCGAGGTCCGCCGCGCCCAGCCGCCAGCGCGCACCGGTCAGCACCCGCGCCGCCGCGGTCCCGGCCAGCGGGTCGATCAGCACCCGCAGCGCCGACACCAGGTCCCGCACCTCGGGCTCGTCCAGCAGGCCGCCGATGCCGACGACCTCCACGGGCAACCTGCGCTCCCGCAGGGCGGCCGCGAGGTCGGTCATGTCCGCCCGCCGCCGCACCAGCACCGCCGCGGTCGGCGGCCGGCCCGTCTCGTCCACAGTGGACCGCCAGCGGTCGGCGATCGCGTCGGCGAGCCAGGCCACCTCCGCCTCGGCGTCGGCGAAAAGTCCACATCGGACATCGGCGGGGCCGGCGCCGTCCGGGGCACGCAGCTCCCCCACGTCGGGTCGCAGCGGCTCGGACACCGCGTTCGCGAGCGCCAGGACCTCGGGCGGGTTGCGGAAGCTCGTCAACAGCCCGTACCGGGTCGCGGGCCTTCGGCCCCGTGTGGGGAAGTCCGTCGCGAAGCGGGGCAGGTTCGCCGCGCTGGCGCCGCGCCAGCCGTAGATCGCCTGCACGGGGTCGCCCACGGCGGTGACCGGCATCGGCTCGCCGCCCGAGCCCCCTTCCGGCCCGCCGAACAGCGAGCGCAGCAGGATCCGCTGCGCGTGGCCGGTGTCCTGGTACTCGTCGAGCAGCGCCACGCCGTACCGCTCGCGCTCGCCGCGTACGACCTCCGGGTGCGTGCTCGCGAGCCGCGCGGCGAGCGCCATCTGCTCGGCGAAGTCCAGCGCCCCCTCGCGCCGCTTGCGCTCGGCGTAGGCGTGCACGAGTGGCAGCAGCGCGAGCCGGAACCGTTGCGTGGCAACGACTTCGCGCAGGTCCTGGGACAGCTCGGTCCGCTGCCGGGGCGCGCGCGGGGCGTTCTCGATGGCCGCGCAGACCTGCTCGGAGTAGCGGGCGAGCCGCTCCTCGTCGACGAGGTGCTCGGCCAGCTCACCCGCCAGCTCCAGCAGGTAGCGGGTGACGGTGACCGGCACGCGGTCGGTCTCCAGGTCCTGGGTCCAGGTCGACACCACGCGGTGCGTGAGCTGCCAGCACGCGGTCTCGGTGAGCAGCCGCGCGCCCGGCTCCACGGGCAGCCGCAGCCCGTGCTCGGCGACGAGCCGGCCGGCGTAGGCGTGGTAGGTCAGCACGGTGGGCTCGCCGGCGTGGACTGCGACCAGCCGCTCGCCACTCGGGTCGAGCCGTGCGAGCAGGCCGGAGCCGGCCAGGCGGCGCAGCCGGGCGCGGACCCGGTCGGCGAGCTGGCGGGCGGCCTTGCGGGTGAACGTCAGGCCCAGCACGCGATCCGGCGTGACGAGGCCGTTCGCCACGAGCCACACCACGCGCGCGGCCATCGTCTCGGTCTTGCCCGCCCCCGCGCCGGCGACGACGAGCGCGGGCTCGGGCGGCGCGGCAATAACGGCGACCTGCTCATCGGTAGGCGCCGGCAACCCCAACTCCGCCGCCAACAACCGCGGCGAGATCAACTCACCACTCACCCGCCCACCCACCCGAACCCGCGAGTCCAACGCCCAGAACCCGCGAGTCCAACACTCCGGACCCGCGAGTCCAACGTTCCGGACTCGCGAGTCCAACACTCGCGACCGGCGAGTCCAACGCCGCGCGCATGCCGGCGCGCTGGACTCGGGGGTTCCCAACGTCGGACACGCCGTACCGGAGTGTTGGACTCGCGGGTACACAGTGTTGGACTCGCGGTACCGGAGTGTCGGACTCGCGGGGTCATTCGGTTACCTGGCGGCCGCTGGGGTTGACCGGGCAGCTGAACCGGACCGGGCAGCGGGCGCAGTCCGGGTTCTGCCGGGCGACGTACTCCGGGCCCGTGCTGGCCGCGGCGGCGTCGGCGACCACGCCGGTCCAGTGCTTGAGGCCCTCCTCGTCCATGGCGTCCTGGTTGCGCTCGGTCGCGTGCCTGCGGCGGTTCACCTTCGACACGTACAGCAGCCGCGCGCCACCCGGCTCGCGGTCCAGGCCCAGCCGGGCGAACGCGCCGTACGCCGCGGCCAGCTGGTACATCGCGAGCTGCGGGTGCTCCTTCGCGTCGTTCTCGGTGACCGGCGCCCGGCCGGTCTTCACGTCGACCACCACCGGCCGGCCGTCGGCGTCGGCCTCCAGCCGGTCGACCCGCCCGCGCACGCGCACCGGCGTCTCCGGCACGTCCACGGCGAAGTCCTGCTCCACCGCGACCTGGGTCAGCTCCCCGCGGGTCGCGCGCAGCCAGCCCAGGAACGTGTCCATCATCGCGTGCACCCGCGCCCGCTCGCGCCGGGAGAACCACGGCGCGCCGGCGTCCACGACGTCCCACGCCCGATCGAGCTCGGCACGCAGCGCCATCTCGTCCGCGCCGTCCGCGGCGGCCTGGGCCAGCGCGTGCACGAGCACACCGGTGATCGACGCCAGCTCGGCCGGGTCCTGCCCGCCGTGCCGCTCGACCATCCAGCGCAGCGGGCAGCGCGCCAGCACCTCCACTGTGGACGGTGAGACGACGATCCGCTCGTCGGCCACCCGAAGTGGCCGCGCGCTGGACAGCTCGGGCAGCCCATACCAGACGTCCGGGTCGGCGCCGGGCACCCCGGCCTCGGCGAGCCTGGCGAGCTGGCGGGCCGCGCGCCGGCGGCGGTCCGGCGGGGAGGTGC
>NZ_JBOHGB010000119.1:0-22653 GCF_050699935.1 Actinophytocola sp. | reverse complement strand
CGTGGGCGCCCTCGAACGCCTTGGCGACCGCCGCGTCCAACTCCGCGCGACGCCGCTCGCTCGGTGCGGGCTGGTGTGAACGGTGGTGCCACTTGTAGAACCAGGACTCCGACACACCCAGAGCCCGACCACCATCGTCGGAGCAGCTTCTCGTGCTGTGCCTGTGCTGCTCCAGACGCAGAGCTACATGCGCGCAACAGCACCACCGAGGTTGGCCACCACCCCCGACGAGGCACCTGACGCCGTTGACACAGCGGAGGGGCCCGACGCCGAGGCAGTCACAGCGCCGCCTGCCGGGACCGAGTCAGCTGGTGCCGAGTCAGCCGATGCGGAGACGGCCGAACCGCCGACTGACCCCACGGAGACTCGCATCGCACGGATAGTGGAGCGGCAACAGGTCTTTGATCGTTGTCCGTTGTGCCGGTGTGTGTTCTTCGTCGGCGCGTGTGTGTTCAGTCAGCCTGGCGTGGACCGCGACGTAGTGTCCGACCAGGTGCATCACTTGTTGCGGTTGAGTGTGCGGAGCAACCTGGACATCCACATCGTGCCCGAAGCCGCCGGTCGAGCCGTTGGTGAGCCGTTCGAACTCATCGAGTTCCGCGACAACACGCTGACGCCGATCGTCGGTGTCGAATCGTTGACCTCGACCGCTCTTTTCGGGCGAGAGGAAACGGTGAGCGCCTACCGGGAGATCGTGGCAGAACTGGCGGACATAGCGCTGGACCAGGAACACACCCGCACGTGGCTCAGGAACCTGGCGTCCGATATCGAGGGTGTCGGCGTCAATGGCGGGATCGTCCGTCTCGACCGCGGACAACCAGCGGGCACCGAGATATACAAGTAGAAAAGGCGGGAATCCCCGGGGGCAGTAGCTCCGTCTGGTCAACATATCGACGAGATCCACAAGCACACCACCCTACCTCGGCAACGACGACTGACTACCCGGGAGCCCCCCGTAATGCTGATAGATTGGAAAGACACATGTCTGTGATGTGGACGGCTGCGCCCGTCGTGATGTTCGTCGCTTTGGTCGCGGTACACGAGGCGGCGCACGCCCTGGCACTACGTCGGCACGGTATCCCCATCAGTGAGGCGGGGCTCGGTCTTCCGTTCGCGCCCCGTCTCCGTTTCCAACCCACGCCGCGACGGCCTTTTGTGCTGTCCGTGTCGATCTGGCTGGTCGGGGCCTACATCATCCCAGATGAGGCCCATGCGAAACAGCTCGCCGCGTTTCCTTACCGAGACAAGTCGTGGTTCTTCGGCGCTGGAATCGTGGCGAACGCCGTGATCGGCACCGGGCTTGTAGCCGTTCTTCAGGCGATGCAGGCCTCGCCGGTCAGCGCCGCGGTCTGGGCTGCGGTGACGGTGGTGTTGTGGGTCGGGCGTCGCTTGTTCGTGGCGTACATGGTCCCCGCCCTGGCGATTCCGCTGGTCGTATTCGTGGGATGGTCGTTGATGTCCTCCGTGGGTGAGCCCACGGGGATGGTTGGGGTGGCCACGTCGCTTGATGTCTCCTCGGCGCTTGCGGCAGTCAAGATTGTCGCGATCGCGTCGCTGGGGTTGGCCATTCTGAACATGGCGCCGATCTACCCGCTCGACGGCGGAAAGATATGCGGCGAACTAGTACGCCGCTGGACCAAAGGGAACGGCGAAAGAGTTTTCCAAAACATTGGTTTTGCCGTCGTCGTTGGACTGGTTTTCTACAGCATCATCAGCGATGTGGGTTGGCTGATATTTTCCTGATTGTTCCCGCGCGAACGCGCACACTATGACGGCAAGAAGTACACGCGAGCGCTTCAAATAGAGGTCACTGCCGGTCAGGATGTCCTTACCGGCATAGACCCGGACTCGGAGTGAGCCGCTAACCAGTTGTTCGATGTTCCCCCGTGGACGTGTGCGTCCACGGGAGTTCCCCCTTGCTTCCCCCATGGCGCGAGAGTACGCGATTTGGATTTCGTGCCAGAAGCCATGCCACGCGATCCTTTCCAAGATCACTAGTGGCAGGCCCCCACGGTGGCGTTAACCCAAGTCAACACCACCGCAGTGAAATGTAGCCCCGACGGGATTGGGACCCGCGCTACCGCCTTGAGAGGGCGTCATACCTATCACGGACGCACCCGCGCTGACCAGCGGCGACACAACTGCACTCCGCCCATCGGCGGCAACTTGGACACGTATTTGCCAGAGCCAACTGTCGACGGCCGGTTTCAACCGGTGCTGGCCAGGCACGAACCGCTTTGCTGCTCTCGCGGAACCATTGTGGAAGCTCGACCGGCGCGGGCGTAGAACTCGCCAACTTCCGCCGACCGGGGCGGCTCTACTCTCCGGCGCAGCTCCCTTGACGCGCTGGCGAGCACGGGTAGACAAGGCGCATGCTTAGCCTCGTGTTCGATCACGTGCTCGCGGCCAACCTATCCAAACCCGAAGCCCTCGACAGCGACGCCTGGGCTGCGATCCGGCACCACTGCGCCGTCGACGCAACGATCTGTTCGCGCTGCAGCACCCCAACGTTTCGAACTTGCCCGCAATCTGATCCCGCAATGCCACCGTGGGCACAATCACGAGCAGCCGATCCGGCCGCGTGGCAGCGAGCATTAGGCAGCGAGGGCTCCCAGAACCCTCTTTTCGATGCCCTTGCTGGACGTGGGTGTAAATCGTCACGTTTCCGAGTAGGCCTGCTCGTACCGTGAGGGTCGCCAGATGCGGGCACGGAACGGGGTGCGCCGCAGCGGGGTGCTTGCCTCGTTGACGAACACTTCGCCGTGCGGTCCTTGCCCGTAGTCGTGGGTCGGCCATTGCCGAGTCGCCCTTTGGCCCGGGGTTACGTTCTACGGTGTTCCGGGATCACCAGTTCGTCCGGAAGATCATCCACCTCCTCAGCACTCAGGCATCGGGGTCGGGCTCGGCCTCTCTCAGCGGCCGCGCTGGCTGTGTCGGAGTCAGCCGCCAGGGCGCCTCCCCAACGGCTTGTGCGGGTGCGGGCATGGATCGAGCGTTGCCGCACCTGGGATCGGCGAGCGGGACGCGCCACCATTCGTCGGGCGTCAGAAGCGAGAACGACGCACGTCCCCTCACGGCTCCTGCATCGCCTCTGCGATGGATCGGCTTCATGCCCGCGCTGCCTGCTTCAGCAGGATCCGATGACGCACCATCCGGATCACGGCGGGTACGCCGAGGATGGCCCAACCGAGCAAGCCGAACAGGAACGTCAGGCCGAAGGCGGTGCGGCCAGGTTCCGAGTCACCGTCCGTGAACACGCGTGAACCGACTGCCACAGCGAGAATGAGTGGGAGGCCGGCGACCCGCAGCAGCCCGGCGCCGGCGATTCCGGCGCGTGGCAGCGAAGGTCGTATGAGGAAGGGGGTATCACCGAACAGGGCGTAGACCGAACGAGCACGCTTGAGGAACGCGGGGTCGAACGACACCCCGTGCTTCGCACACCAGGCAGTCAGCTGGGACAGGCTCGCCGGCGAAGCACACCAGTCACCTTGATCCAGCGTGGCGAGGGACCGTCCGTCACGGTCCAGCAGGTGCAGGGCGGGCCGGTCGGGCTCCTCGTACCGGTAGCCGACGCCGCTGCGCACCTCCACAACCCCGAAGTCGTCGTCGGATCCACCGAGCCAGACCTCGTACCCTTTGCTGTTGACGAGGCGCAGTTCACCGTCGACCCATTGCAGCCGGGCGGTGCGACGGAACCACCTCGTCGTCGCGCCCGCGGGATCGGGTACGAACTCGTCCTCCGGTCTGACCGGACCCTCCTGGCGGAGGCGCCAGAGCCAGAGGGCGGCTACCGAGACGGAGACGACGGCACCCAGTGCAGCCGCGAGCGGGAACATCCACAAGGCGGCGAGCTGAGCAGATCGGGACACACCAGCGACTTTCTCGGCGGTGCCGATGCCGAGGGCCATGAGTAGCGGCAGCGCGACGACGATCGGCCCGACGCGTGACAGCCACAAACTGACCTGGTCGAGGTCGGCCGCCGGTTGCCAGAGGGGAGCGTTCACGTCCTCGGCGACAGCACGTTCGACGCGCAAATCCAACCGCGCGACCACCGTGTCGACGACCTGCCCACGAGCTCTCCGGTCCAGGTCGCCGTGCCACCACTCCGCCAGGCGAATGTGCGCGCGCGAGCCGTCGGCGAACCGGAACCCCAGCGTGCCGGCCTCGGAGTACGCGTCGTCACGAAACGATGCGCCATCGATCTCGCTGAGCACGTCCTGCACCTTGGGTGCCGCGACCCGGACGGGGTTGTCCACGACGGCAACTACCTCGCCGACGAAGGGCCTGCTCACGCCGCGCAGGCCGGTCGCCCGGAGCCTACGCTCGGTGAAGACGATTCGTGATCGACGGACGCCCTGGCGGCATCCGAGCTCGGCCACCGGAGGCCGCAGCACCGTATGGTCGCTCGTGCTGGTCATGGGCAGGAATCTAGCGACCGAGTCCGCGGCGCTGGTCGGCGGACTCCACTCACGCCGCGGCGTCGGGCCTGTCAACCAAATCCTTCGCTGGTTACCGGTCCGGCCTGGGTGAGTTCGTTGGCCCAACCCACCGGCGTCGCACCGATCGCCATCCCGTTCTGTTGCGCGCCTCGGCCGAGGATGACGTGGTGTTGGCGCGAGTCCGCACGTCAGCGGCACTTGGGTCCCGAGGCCGGTGTGTCGTGGCGTGTCGTGGCGTGTGTGGCAGGCTCGTGACCATGCTGCCCGGACTCGTCTCCCCCGTCGCCCGCGACCTTGTGTTCCGCGACGTCGCCCAGGTGAACGCCGAGCTTGTGATCTGGGAGCGTGAACGCAACCTCGAGACCCTCAGCCGCGAGTGCGGCTCGGTGACTCGCCTGCTGGTCGGATTCCTGGCCTGGGCGCTGGCAATCCTCGGCGGGGTGGGCCTGGTCCTCGCCGCGTGGGACGGGGTCGCACGTGTGAGCCAGGTTCTCGGCCTGGTCGCCGGGCTGCTCGTCCTGGGTGCCGCCCTACTCCTCGGCTTCCTGGTGTGGCGGACCGGTCGCGCCGTGGTCGACGCCTACTGCTGGTGGGAGCTGTTGCCGTCTCGGCTGCGCGACGAACTGTCCCCGCAGCTACGGGCGACCACCCTGTCCGACATCGTGGAAACCCGGATCTTCATGCTGCGGGGTCCGCGGCTGGTACGCACAATCGTCGCGTCGGCGGCGTTCCTCGGCCCGTTCGTGTTACTGCTCCTCGCCACCGAGGACAGCCCGCGGTTCGACGCGCTGTGGCCGTCCGGCCAGGGCCCGGCGCTGCTGGTGGCCGTGCTCGTGGCGTTCGCCGCCTGCTGGACGGTCGGCGCCGTCGTCTTGGGCGGACAGGTGCGGGCCAACTGGGCGCAATCCCAGCGCGACCCGGTGCAGAGCTGGATCCTCGCGACCACCGGCCGACTGTTTCGGGGTCGGTAGCGCACCCCGACCCTGGCACGCCGGCCGAACCGCGCGCATGACCACGGCTGCAACCAGGCCGGTCGCCTACGCCGTGACGCGTGGACGGGCCCGTGGGAAGCAGACCCAGCAGCCGCCGATTCGCAGCTCGCCGATAGCTACTTCTCCGAGCCGCTGGTGCGATGGACGCGCCTCATGGAACCTAGATCCGACTCCGCGCCAGGCGGCGTGCTCGCCTCGATCGGTCATCCACCGGCATGCGTACGTCGATGAGATCGTCGTACGCAATGCCGACACCGACAGAGACAGCCCGACTCCGGCTCCCCGCCGGAACGCCGGTCGCCGAAGTTACCCGCACCGGCTATGCCGAAGACGGTTCGCCACTTCGTGTCATGATCACCGTCGTTCCCGGCGACCGGAACATCCTGGTCTACGAGACGGATGCGTCGTAATGCCCGCGGCCGAGATGGACGTCAATCCGACCTTGGTACCACGCAGCTATCCGGGTAGCACCGTCACGAGCACGTGCTTGATCACGAGCACGTGGATATACGCGCTGGCGAGCGGTGGCGACGACATCGGGGACTGGCCCGTCGTCATAGACGGCGGGCCTCTGCTGGCACCGACAGAGCCCGCCAGCCTGCATGCCGCCCTTCAACAATTGAGCACGGCGCCCATGAGTGCCCGTCAACCGGTCCTTGCCGTCGGGTCCAACGCGTCGCCGGGACAGCTCCGGGCACAAGTTCGCCGTGCGGGACATCGACTCGCGATCATGGTCTCGGTCTTGCCCGTGCCCGTCGGCATTACGACGATGCCCGGTGCCTCCAGCCCGTACGACCAATACCCCACGATCGAGTGGAGGGCACCAATCTGCGGCCGCCGCAGACTCTGCGGCTCTGCGGGCTTCGAGACCCAATCGCGTCACGGTAGAAACCCAACACCTGATCAGGACCCAGCAAGCCCCTGCTTCTGAACCGCCCCGGCGAGTCCGGAGACTTACTGGTGTGACAGCCCAGCGGGTTGTTGGGCTGGGTTGTGAGCGTAGTAGGCGGCTTCCATCTCGGTGGGTGGTATGTCTCCGCAGTGCTGGTAGAGGCGGCGGTGATTGAACCAGTCGACCCATTCGGCGGTGGCGAGCTCGACGTGGTCGACCGTGCGCCACGGTGCCCGGGGTTTGATCAGTTCGGTCTTGTACAGGCCGTTGATCGTTTCGGCGAGGGCGTTGTCGTAGCTGGATCCCACGGCCCCGACCGAGGGCTGGATCCCGGCGTCGGCGAGGCGTTCGGTAAACGCGATCGACGTGTACTGCGATCCTCGATCGTTGTGGTGCACAACGTCTTTCACGTCCCATCCTGCGCGTTCCCGAGTCCAGATGGCATGCTCGATGGCATCGAGCACCAGCGCGGTGGTCATCGAGGTGGCGGTGCGCCAGCCGACGATGCGGCGGGCGTAGGCGTCGACAACGAACGCGACATACACCCACCCCGACTGTCCCGCCGCCGTGGAAAGTGGTCAGAGAGACTCACGGCGGTGTCACTGCTCAGGTCGTCTTGGTCGGTGACGCCGGCTGGCGCCAACCGCTGGGCGTGGCCGCGAGTGGTGAGGACAGTCTGTTGGTCACGACCGACCACGGAATCGTGGAACTCGACGCCCGTCGAGGCACCACGTTCTGGGTGTTGCGGCTGTCCGGTTGCACCGGTGCGCTGCTCGTCCTGCCTGATGGGTCCTTCCTGGTGCTGTGTCGCGGCGTGGTTCTGCGCTGTCGCGATGGGAACGTCGAACCGCTCGCAGGTAAGTTCAAGGGCCCGACTATGTTGCTCGCCGGCCCGGACGGCGAGCCGTGGGTGCTCTCCGGGACTGGCCCGAGCTTCCAAACTAATGTGAGAACTCTGGCGTTGACCCGGGTTGGGGACCGAGCCGGGCAGCAACATCGCTTCGACATCGATTTCGACGCCTCAGTCCATGCGGCTGGCTGGTGGGAACGCCGCCGATTCCTCCTAGCCGCCAGCGGGCACTCGGCCGTCGTTGACCTGAGCCGCAGCGGCGCCGTACAGGACACAGACTGGATCACCTCCTCGCATCACTACGCCGGCCACATGCTCGTCATCGACCCGAACACCGTGATCACAGCCTCGCCCACCGGGTCTAGCATCGAGGTGGCGCTGTCCTTCACCACCATCGCTGAGCGCTCCACTGATTTGGTCGCCACCCTGGCCATCAATGGCATCTCCGGATTCGCATCGACCGGCGAGGGTCGGGCCTACCTTCTCGCTGACGTGCGCGGCAACGATCCCACACCCGCGCCGATCCTGATCCGCCTATCGGGCCTTGCGCGCAGGGAAGACGAACCCGCACGCCCGCGGCGCACACCAAGGCACTGACGGCACCATAGACCAACTCAAGGCTGGTAGCCACCAGCCCTAACGCTGAGAGTGGTTCGGCGGCCCCATCGACAACCACACCCCTGAACGAACCGGCCGACCCCTACCGCGACATCCGGGACACCGCCACCGGGCGGCGCCGCGACTACAGCCTGGATCACCGCCCAATCGAGCGCAGCGGTCAAGCCGAGGTCTTCGAGGCAACCCACAAGCCGACCGAGACACGTGTTGCATTCAAGAAGCTCACCGCCAGCAACGCGGACGCGGTCGCCAGGATGCGACGGGAGATCGACATCGGCCGGCGGCTGGGTGGTCACCCGCACGTAATGCCCGTCCTTGATCACAGCAGCTCGCATGACTGATTCGTGATGCCACTGGCGGACGGGACCGCCGAAACATTGCTCCTCGACGACCTGTCGACGGCGGTCCAGTGATGGTCACCGAACCCGACGGGAAAGTAGGCAAGCGTGACGGCATCGATCCCCACGACAGCAGAGTCGAGCGTGGGTCGATGCCCTCGGGCCGATCCTTCATGGCGCAAGCATGTCGTTGGGTGCGATCCCGGCGCCGGTCAGGTGCGATTCGCCGGCCAGACTTGCTCCGGCTCGCGTACCAGGCGAGCTACCAGGTGCTGGAGGTTCTCGGGGCAGCGGAGGAAATCCCCGTGTGCGCCGGTCAGCACGAAGCTCCGAGTGGTCGCCACCTCATCCCAGCCGGTAGTCGCGACGTCCGGCGGAACCACGTCGTCCGCCGACCAACCCACCGCCGCCACCGGGACCGGAACCCGTTGCGGGGTCGGGTATCGGTAGCGGCGCTGCACGACGTGGTCGTGGCGGAACACCTCGGCCGCCATGCCGACCAGCTCTGGTGACATGCGCATGCCGAGGCCGGCGGCGATCTCGACGACCTCGGTCGTGAAGTCGTACGTCTCGAGATCGACGAAGTTGAGCGGACCGTAGAGCCCGGCCTGCGGCGCACCCCACGACGACGCCATGATCCACGCTGGCAGCGGCGCGCCGGCGGCCGCCAGCTCGAACGCCGTCGCCAGCATGAACGGCACGGCGCCGCAGTGCCCGAAGAAGGCGATCTCCTTACCGTCCAGAAGCGACAGTGCCGCCGCCAGCGACCTGGCGAACTCCTGATGGGTCTCCGGCCGCGGCTCACGGATCCGGTTCTCCCGGCCCGGCGGTTGCAACGGCACGACGGTCATCCCGCCGATCGTGGCCGGCCAGTCGCGGTAGGACGACCCGCCGACGCCCGCGTACGGGAAGCACAGCAGCGCGGCCGTCGCCTCGGCGGGGACCGGGCGGAGGAACCATCGTGCGGGTCCGGCTTTCGGCATCGATCTCCTACCTGTCAGGCCGGGTTGAGGGTGAGGGTGTGCGTGGTAGCCGAGCGGACGGCCGAGTCACCCGACCGCATGGCGATCATGTCGCCCGCCGCCCACAGCTGGGTCTGGTCCCAGTAGTCGCGGTGGAAGGCGTGACCCGACTGCCCGGTCAGGTTGATCCACTGTGACTGGTCGAGGTCGCGGAGGTCGACCACCATGCGCATGGACGGAACCGTCGTGACGGCGTACCCCTTCCGGGGGTTCCAGCCGGTGGCGTTGACCGCGTCCTTGCCACCGGCCACCGGCACCGGACCGCGGTTGAACAGCCACTCGACCGGCCCGATCCCCGACGTGCCCAGCGTGGGGTTGACCAGTTCGAGCTGATGCAGGTCACCCCAACGCCACGCGGACGGGTCGTCGCCGAGCTGCTCGGTCAGCTCGGTGTTCGCCGCGGTGAGTGCCGCCCGGACGATGTCGTCGCGTCGCTCGACCTTCCGCGTGCCGGTGTCGTCCCAGAACGGGTCGTCCGGTTCGGTGAGCAGGGTGCGCACCACCTCGAACCACCGGTCCGTGCCGTCCGGACGCGCCGCCTCCGGCAGGTCGTCGTCGAACGTGGCGGACAACAGGTGGCGCCAGACGGCGTTGAAGTACGCGGCCGGCGCGGAGTCCGTGCCCTGTCCGAAGTCCCAGCGGCGCAGGATGTCCTGCGCCTGCCGGACCGGTTCCGGCACCCGGACGGACAGCAACGCGGGTACCAGCGCCGGCGCGAACGTGTTGCGGTCGTCGAGCTGGATGCGGCGCATGGTGTCCACTGTGACCGGTCCGGTACGAGCCGCCGACTCGATCAGGTCGGTGATCCGCTCCGACCGGTACCCGTACGCCCAGGCCTTGCTCAGTAGCGGGCCGTACTGCGCGGGATCGATCACCGCGTTGTTCGCGGTGACCACGAAGCCTTCCGGCGGGTTGAACAGATGCGGCAACTCGTCGAACGGCACGGTCCCGGTCCAGGTCTGCTCCCCCGTCCACCCGGCCACGGGTTTCGTGCCGTCGCCCGCGTTACGGACCGGCACGGTGCCGACGGCCTGGAAGCCGATATTGCCGTCGGCGTCCGCGTAGACCATGTTCTGCGCCGGCGCGGAGAACAAGCGCAACGCGTCGCGGAACTGTGTCCAGTCCTGTGCCGCGTCGAGCGCGAAGACGGCGTCCGCCGTGCGGCTGGGGGTCAGCGCGGTCCACCGCAGCGCCACGGCCGTCGCCGACGACCCCTTCAACGCGTCCTCGCTGTCGGAGTAGACGTCCGAGATGATCGGTCCCGCGTCCGTGCTGCGCACCTTCAGCCGCACCGGCTTCCCGCCGGCAACCTCGATCTCCTCGACCCGGGTGTCCAGCGGCCGCTTCTCGGCGCCGCGCTGATAGGTGTCGCCGTCGACCTTCTCCAGGTACACGTCCATGGCGTCGGCGACGAAGTTCGTGAGCCCCCAGGCGATCCGGTCGTTGTGGCCGATGATCACGCCGGGCAGGCCGGAGAAGCTGACACCGGTCACGTCGAAGGGGCAGCTCGCGTCGCGGTCGCGGCAATGCAGCCCGACCTGGTACCAGGTCCCCGGCATGCCGGCCATCAGGTGCGGGTCGTTGGCGAGCAACGGTTTGCCTGTCGCCGTGAGCCGCCCGCTCACCACCCAGGAGTTCGATCCGATGCCGGTCCCACCGGTTCCGGCGACGAGCCCGCTGAGGGTGGTGACGGCTCGTGCCGCCCGGTCCGTGGCCGTGCCCGGAGTTTCCCCCGGGTAGCCGGCGGGTTGGACCGTGGGGACGGCGTTCTGGTCGAACCGGCCGTCCACCAGGGTGCCCGCGCCGACGATCGGCGCGTTGCGTTGGTACGGGTAGTCCGGCCACAGCTGCGCCACCCGCGCCGGGGGCAGCCTTGTCGCCGCGCTCGCCCCGGTGAGCTCGTCGTACAGGTTGGCGCCGAGGTCCCAGGCCATCGCCTTGAACCAGGCGAGCGAGTCGACCGGGGTCCACGGCTGCGGCTCGTAGTCGTCGTTGTTCAGGCCGAGCACTACGTACTCGAGGCTCCTCGTCCCGCCGCTCGGGTTGTCGGCCAGCCAGTCGTTGACGCCCTTCGCGTAGGCGTCCAGGTAACGCCGGGTCGACGGGTTGAGCAGGGTCAGCTCGCGCTCCGCGACGCGGCGCCATCCCAACGTCCTGGTCACCTTGTCCTGTTCCAGCGTGGCTTCGCCGAACAGCTCGGACAGGCGGCCGGCCGTGATGTGCCGGCGGAAGTCCATCTCCCAGAACCGGTCCTGCGCGTGCACGTAGCCCTCGGCGAGGAACAGGTCCTCCGGTGTGTCCGCGTAGATGTGCGGCACCCCGAAGTCGTCGCGGCGCACGGCGACGCTCCCGGTCAGACCGTCGACGGCGAGCTCGCCGTCGACCTCCGGAAACGACCGCTGGAACTGCCACGCGACGATTCCCGTACACACCAACGCGATGACCAGCAGGCCGGTCACCACGCGGGCCACCCACCGCAGCGGGCGCGGCAGCCGTGCGAACGGCCGCGGAATTCGCCTGAGCGGCCACGCCTTGACCATGTCGGAAACCTCGCATCGTCGACCGGCGGTGGTGTCCCAGCTCTGCGCTGGTGGTTGCAGTAAACCGCGCGGCCACTCGTTCCGGCCGTCCCTGTTTCAGATGACACGTCCCCTTTCTATGTGACATGGGTGCGCTCACCGGGATGTATACGGTGGGTCGGCGGCCGGCGAAATGCCGGGTCGGCGGTCCGAGTTCATTCGAAGAAATGCGATGACGGTATGTCAGAGGCTGACACTTTTTCGCTGACCGCGGCTCAGCGTGCGTTGTGGGTCGGCGCCGGAACGACGGCGGACGGCGCGCAACCGATCGAGGGCTGCCTGGTGCGGGTGTCGGGTCGGCTCGACCGGGGTCGGCTGATCACGGCGATCACCGACGTGGTCGGCGAGCAGAGCGCGCTGCGGATCGCCTGCGAGTTCGGCACGGACCTGCCCGTCCAGCGGGTGCACCCGCGGGTGCGGATCGACCTCGCCTCGATCGATCTGTCGGCACGTGCCGAGGACGTGGCGGCCGAGGAGGCGCGGCGGTGGGCGACGGGGTTGGTCACCACGCCGTTCGACCTGTCCAGGCCGCCGCTGTGGCGGGCCGGGGTGGCCGCGCTGCCCGGCGGGGAGTCGATCATCGTCCTGGCCGCGCACCACATGATCTGCGACGGCTGGTCGCTGCGCCTGCTCCTCGACAGCATCGGCGAGCACTACGTCGCCGGCGCCCCGCGCAACGGCTCGGCGGGGTCGGCCACGCGGTATCCGACCGCGCTGCTGGAGCGCGAGGCGACCAGGAAGGCCGATGAGAAGACCCTCGGCTACTGGCGGTCGATCGTCGAGAACCGGGCCTCGACACCACTCACGCCGTCGCCCGACCGCGCGGCCGACGCCGCGGGCCGGCAGGGTGCGCAGGTCAGCACGGTGCTGCGTCCCGAGCTGGCCGAGTCCCTCCGCCTGCTCGCCCGCGCGACCCGGTCCACGCCGTCCGTCGTGTTCCTCGCCTGCTACGCGGCGGTACTCGCCCGGCTGACCGGCGACGACCGGGTCCCGATCGGCACGGTGACCCACGGCAGGCCGACGCCGGAGCTGAAGCAGCTGGTCGGCCTGTTCGCCAGCACATTGGTCGTCCCGACCGACGTGTCCGGCGGTCCGACCGTCGAGGAGCTGCTGCGGCGGGTTCGCGGCGACTACAAGGACACGCTGGCGCACCGCGAGGTCTCGCTCGAGGAGCTCACCGCCGGCCACGACCTCGTTCGGGCCCCGCTCTTCCGCCACCTGATCGCCTACCACTCGACCGACCTCAGCATCACCCGGTTCGCGGGCCTGCCCGCGACACTCGAGCTGGTCTCCGGGGGTGCTTTCACCCGCGAGCTGGAGTTGCACGTACGCGAGATTTCCGACGGGTACGAGCTGCAGCTCCGCCACAATCCCGGACAAATCGGCCGCGAGCACGCTGAAAGCATTCTCCGCGCTTTTGTGTCGGCATTGTGCGAATTCGTGGCGAATCCGCGGAACGCGATTTCCTCGATGTCGTTCTTGCCGGCCGACGAGTGGGGTCGACTGGCCGCCTGGAACGAGACCCGGCGCGATTTCGAGGCCGCGAGCCTGCCGGAGTTGCTGGCGGCCGGCGTCGGCTCGGGCCGCGGGGTCGCGGTGGTGGACGCGGCCGGCAGCGAGGTCTCCCGTGGACAGTTGTGGGCACGGGCGGGCGACGTCGCGAGCTGCTTGCGGCGCTTGGGAGTCGGCGCCGGCTCGCTGGTGGGGGTGTGTTGCGAGCGCTCGGTCGAGCTGGTCGTCGCGCTCCTCGGCGTGGTGCGGGCCGGCGCGGCGTTCGTGCCGCTGGATCCGTCGTTCCCACGCGGTCGGCTCGAGCTGATGGCCGACGACTGCACACTCGACGTCGTGCTGACCCAGCGTGGGCCGCACGAGTCGCTGCCGGCCGGCGTGACGTGCCTGTACCTGGACGAACCCCTAGACGAGTGCGGCACCGAGACTCTCGACGTCCGCGCCGGCGACGCGGACCCGGCGTACGTCATGTACACCTCGGGCTCCACCGGCAGGCCGAAAGGCGTCGTGGTCTCCTACAAGGCCCTCCGGAACCTGACGCTGTGGCTGCAGGACACGTTCCCGCTGCGGCCCGGTGACCGGGTGCTGCAGAAGACCCCGATGAGCTTCGACGTGTCCCTGGCGGAGTTCTTCTGGCCGCTGCTGCCCGGCGCGACCATCGTGCTGGCCGAGCCGTCGGGCCATCGCGACAGTGCCTACCTGGCCCGGCTGGCCACCGAACGCCGTGTCACGGCCATGCACTTCGTGCCGTCCATGCTGCGGCAGTTCCTCGACGAACCCGACGTGCCCAACCTGGCCGGCGGTTCGCTGCGCCAGGTGTACTCCGCGGGCGAGGCACTGCCGGTCGAGCTGGCGGAGCGGTTCCACGAGCTGCTGCCCGGCGTCGAGCTGCACAACCTGTATGGGCCGACAGAAGCGGCGGTCTTCAGCACCTGGTGGGACTGCCAACGGTCCGGCCCGCCGCACACCGTCCCCATCGGACGCCCCGCCGCCAACACCACCGCGTTCGTCCTCGACCACAACCTGCGACCGGTCCCCGTCGGCACCCCTGGCGAGCTCTACCTCGGCGGCGTCCAGCTCGCGGACGGCTACCTCAACCAGCCGGCCCTGACCGCGCAACGGTTCCCCGCGAACCCCCTCCCGTTCGGCGGACCGCGCCTGTACCGCACCGGCGACCGCGCCCGTCTCCTGCCGGACGGCACCATCGAGTACCTCGGCCGCGTCGATGCCCAGGTCAAACTGCGCGGCCAGCGGGTGGAGCCCGCCGAGATCGACCACGTGCTCGCCACCCATCCCGGCGTCCGCGACGCGGTGACGATCTTGCGCACCGACCTGCCCACCGGCCCGTACCTGGCGTCCTACGTCGTCACGCACACGCGGGCACCCGCCACCGCCGAGCTGCGCCACCACCTCGCAGCGCACCTGCCGCCCCACGCAGTGCCCACCACCATCACCGCGCTGACCACGCTTCCCCTGTCCCCCAACGGAAAGGTCGACCGCGGCGCGCTCCCGGCGCCGGTGCACCAGCCCACGGCGCGCCGCACGCCACCCCGCAACGACCACGAGGCCACCGTCGCCGACATCTGGCAGACCCTGCTCGGCGCGACGGACATCGGCGTCCACGACAACTTCTTCGATCTCGGGGGCCACTCGCTGGTCGCCATGCAGGTCGTCGCGCGGATCCGGGACCTGTGCGAGGTCGAGATCCCGGCGAGCGCGCTGTTCGACGGCGCGTCCACGGTGGCCGACCTGGCCGTGCTCGTCGAGCGGGGCAGCGCCGGCGCCGACCTCCCCCAGGTGCGCAAGGCGTCGCGCACCGAACACCTTCCCCTGTCCTACCAGCAGGAGCAGCTGTGGCTGACCCAGCAGCTGCATCATGGCCTGACGGCGTACAACGGAGTCGCCAGTGTCCACATGAGAGGCGAGCTGGCCGCGGACTGCCTTGCGGCCGCCGTCGACGACCTGCAGGCACGGCACGAGATCCTGCGGACCCGATTCCCCACCTTGGCGGGCCGCCCGGTCCAGCGGATCGAACCGGCCGTCGACCTTCCGGTCGAGACGGTCGACCTCAGCCGGGTTCCGGTGACCGAGCGGACGGTCCGGGTCGAGCTGGCGATGATCGAGGCCGGGCGGACCGTATTCGACCTGGCGGCAGGGCCGCTGCTCACGCTGCGGTTGCTGAGGTTGGCGCCGGACGAGCACGTCCTGGTCGTCGCCGAGCACCACCTCATCCACGACGGCTGGTCGCTCCAGATCCTCATGCGCGATCTCGTCGAGCTGTACGGCGCCCGGACGACCGGCCGGTCGCCGCGGCTGTCGGAGCTGAGCGTGCAGTACGCCGACTTCGCCGTGTGGCAACGAGAACACCTCGGCGGGCCGACGCGTGACCGGCTGTTGAGCTACTGGCGCCGGCAGCTCGCCGACGCCCCGGAGCTGCTCGCACTGCCCACCGACCGGCCGCGGCCCGCGGAGCAGAGCTTCGCCGGCCACCAGGAAACGATCACCATCGACGCCGGCCTCGCCCGCGCCGTGCGCGAGTTCGCCGCGCAGCGCCGGGTGACCGAGTTCATGGCCATGGTGACCGCGTTCGTCGCGCTGATGCACCGCTACAGCGAGCAGGACGACTTCACGGTCGGCACGCCGGTGGCCAACCGCAGGCGTTCGGAGAGCGAGGACCTGCTCGGGTTCGTCGCGAACACGATCGTGCTCCGCGCGGACGTCACCGGCGCTCCGTCCTTCGACACCCTGCTCGGCCGGGTGCGGCGGACCTGCCTGGGCGCCTACGACCACCAGGACATGCCGTTCGAGCTACTGGTGGACGAGCTGTCGAGCGGTCGAAGCCTGGCCGCCGCTCCCCTGTTCCAGGTCGCGTTCAGCATCGTCGACGACCCGCTCACCACGCACGAGGCGGGCGGCGTGACGTTCGACCTCGTGGAGTGGCACAACGACACGGCGAAGTTCGACCTGAACATGGTCGTCGTGCCACCGGCCGGCCCGGACGGCGAGACCGTGATCCGGCTGGAACACCGGACGGACCTGTTCGATCCCGCGTCGGCCCGCCGGGTCCTGCAGAGCTACGCAGCACTGCTCGCCGCGATGGTGGCGGACCCGGACCGGCTCGTCCGGGACGTGCCCGTGCTCCCGTTCGGCCAGCACTGGCCGACGTCGCTCGACCCGGCAGCCGCACTCACGACGGAGGCCGACCGGCCGGTGCCCGGTCTGTTCGGCGCACGGGAGATGCGGCGCCAGGCGCTGGCCCGGATCTGGTCCGACGTGCTCGGCGTCCCGATCGGGCCGGACGACGACTTCTTCGAGCTCGGCGGAAACTCCCTGCTCGCCGCGGACGTGGTCGCCCGGGTCGGCGAGGCGTTCGGCCGCGAGATCTCGCTGCGCACCCTGTTCGAGCTGCCGACGGTCGACGAGCTGGCATCGGTGCTGGACGGCGCCGAGCCCGCACTCGCGGACCGGCCGGCGCTCACCCCGACCGCGGCGGTGGAGCACCGGGAGCTGTCGTTCGCCCAGTACCGGCTGTGGTTCCTCGAGCAGCTGAACCCGGGGACCACCGCGTACAACATGTACGGCTGCCGCCGCCTGCTCGGCGCGCTCGATGTCGAGCTGCTCGAACGGTGCGTGCGCACGATCCTGTCCCGGCACGAGACGCTGCGCACCCGGTTCCCGTCGGTCGGCGGGCAGCCCACCGTTGTCGTCGACGACCAGCTGGACTGGCGGATACGGGTGGACGACCTCTCGGACTTCGGTGCGGAGGCGGCCGAGGCGGCGCGCAAGCTGTCGGCGGAGGAGGCGGACACTCCCTTCGACCTCGAACACGGGCCGCTCCTGCGGTGCCGGCTGCTGCGGCTCGGTGAGACCGAGCACCTGCTGCTGGTGAGCTTCCACCACATCGTGGCCGACGCCTGGTCGCTCGGCCTGTTCCTCGCCGAGCTCGCCGGGCTGTACAGCGCGGAGGGGGATGCCGCCGAGGCGAACCTGCCGGCGCTGCCGGTCCAGTACCACGACTACGCCTCCTGGCAGCGGGAGCTGTTGAGCGAGGACCACATGGACCGGTTGCTCGACTACTGGACCGAGCACCTGGCGGACGCGCCGACCGCGATCGACCTGCCGGCGCGGCGGTCTCGCACCCCGGCGCAGGAGTTCGCCGGCGGGATGACGAGCCTGCTGTTGCCCGCCGACACCTCGGCGGCGGTGCGGGCGCTGGGCGTCGAAGCCGGGACGACCACGTTCATGACCCTGCTGGCCGCGATGGGGACGGTCCTGTGCCGGTGGACCCGACAGGAGGACATGGTCATCGGCGTGCCGGTCGCGATCCGGGATGCACCCGAGACCCGCGGCCTCATCGGGTTCTTCATGAACACGCTCGCGATGCGGGTGGACCTGTCCGGCCGGCCGACGTTCTCGGAGCTGCTCGGGCGGGTCCGGGAGACCTCGCTGGACGCGTACCTCCACCAGGCGCTCCCCTTCGAACAGTTGGTGGAGAACCTGCCGGTGGACCGGGATCTCGGCCGGTCGCCGCTGTTCCAGGTGATGCTCAACGTGGTGAACGTCGCCGAGGGCACGCAGGAGCTGCGTGGCGTCACCGTCGAGGACGTCGAGGTGCCGCCGCCCACGACGAAGTTCGACCTCACGCTGTACGCCAGGGAGTCGGCCGGCCGGCTGCGGTTCGACCTGAACTTCCGCGCGGACCTCTACGACGCCGACCTCATGACGGCGCTGCTGGACCAGATCGCCACCCTGCTGGCCGGTGCGGCAACCAACCCGCACCTGCCCGTGCACCGGTATCCGCTGTGTGCGGCCGATGACGAGGAACCCACACCCGTTACAGACACGGGACAACAGCTCGACCACGAGCTCGCACACCGTGCCGAGCTCGCGCCGGAGTCCGTGGCGATCGTGGACCGAGACGGCGTGTGGCCCTGGCGGCGGCTCGACGAGGCCGCCGACCGGTTCGGGCAGCTCCTCCTCGAACGTGACGTCGACCCGGCCGGCATGGTCGGCATCGAGGCCCGCCGGCACGGCGGTCTGCTCGCGGCCATGGTGGGTTGCTTCAGGCTGAACGTGCCGTTCACGGTGCTGGCACCGGGCGCCCGGATCGACACCTACGTGGTCCTCGACCCGGATGCCGACCCCGAGCCGACACGCGCCGCCCCGCTGACACCGGTGCGAGCCGCGGGGCACACCTCGGCGTGCGTGGTGCTCACCTCCGGTACGACCGGCGAGCCGCGGGCCGTGGCGGTCAACCACGCGGCACTCCTGCGTTTCGGCTCGTGGCAGGCGGAGACGTTCGGCCTCACGGACACCGACCGGGTCGCCGTGCTGCACGGGCCGGCGCACGAGTCGTTCGTCGCGGCCACGTTCGGCGCACTCCGCGCCGGTGCGCACCTCTGCCTGCCCGACGACGGCGATGTCGCCACGGCGCCGGCGCTCCTGTCCTGGTTGCGGGACAACGGCATCACGGTCGTGCACGCCGACCTCCGGACACTCCGGCTGCTCGACGGCGACGCGGGTGCGCTGCCCGCGCTGCGGTACGTCCTCGTTCGCGGCGACACCCCGCACAGCTCGAACCTGACGGCGCTGCGCCGCCTGGCGCCGGACGCACGGTGCGTGAGCATCTACGGCGCCGCGGAGGTGCCCGGCGGGATCGGCTACCGCCTGATGTCCGCGGGCGGCACCGGCTCGGCGACCTGCACCGCGGGAGTATCGGCGGCGCACGTGGTGCTGCAGAACGACTCCGGTGGGCCGGTCGCCCTCGGCGAGATCGGCGAGGTCCTCGTGCGTGCGCCGGACCTGCCCGACGGCTACCTCGGCCGGGCGGCGGCCACGGCGCAGCGGTTCGTGCCCGATCCCGCCCGACCCGGCGGGCGGCTGTTCCGCACCGGGGACCTGGGCCGGCGCCTGCCCGGTGGCGGCGTGCAGGTGCTCGGACCCCGGCTGCTGGACCTGAGCGTCCGCGGGCAGCGGGTGGACGTGGACCGGGTGACGCACGCGCTGCTGGCGGACCCGGCGGTCCGGGACGCCGCGGTGATCGCGCGGCGAGGTCCGGCGGACACCGCCGAGCTGGTGGCCTACGTGGTGCTGGACGGTCCCCCGCCGGCCGACCTGCGTGCCCGGGTGGCGCGCGAGGCGCCCGACCACGCCGTGCTCAGCCAGATCGTGCCGCTCGACGCGTTGCCGCTGACCCGGAACGGCCGGCTCGACCGGTCCGCGTTGCCGGCGCCGGGTGCGGTGGCGGCGCCGGCGGAGGCGCCCGTGGTCGCGCCGCGCACCCCGGTCGAGGAGCAGCTGGCCGTCCTCTACCGGGAGGTGCTCGACGTGAGCCGGGTCGGCGTCCACGACAGCTTCTTCGACCTCGGCGGCCACTCCCTCTCCGCGACCCAGCTGGCCTCCCGGGTGAAGAGCACGTTCATGGTCGAGCTGCCGCTCCGCGAGTTCTTCGAGGCCACGACCGTGGCACAGCTGGCCGTCCGGGTCGTTCACGCGCAGGCCCGGCTCGCACCGGAGAGCGAGCTGGCCGCCCTTCTCGACGAGCTCGAGTAGCTCCCCGATGCCAGACGCGAGGAATTGGTGAGGCAGTTGACTGATCTGCAGGAGCGCATCGAAGCACTGCCGCCGGACAAGCGGGCCCGGCTGGAGCGGATGCTGGCCGACAAGGCGGCCACGGCGCAGGTCGACCGGCCGATCCCGGCCCGGGGCTCGGCGGCGGTCGAGCTGTCGTTCGCCCAGCGCCGCGAGTGGCTCACCGAGCAGCTGCGCGGCTCGAACAACATGCGTGGCGCGGTGCGCCTGTCCGGTCGGCTCGATGTCGAGCTGCTGCGCCGGATCGTCCGCGAGCTCGTCGCTCGGCACGAGGTGCTCCGCACGAACGTCGAGTTGCGGTCCGGCGCCCCCGTCGCGGTGGTGCGGCCGCCGGGCGACGAGCTCGACCTGCCGGTCGTGGACCTGAGCGGAACACCGCGGACCGAGCACCCCGCGGAGCTCGATCGGCTGGTACACGAGGAGGCCTGCCGACCCTTCGACGTCGAGTCCGACGTCCTGATGCGCGGGGTGATCATCCGGCTCGCACCCGACGAGCACATCCTGCTGCTCACCACGCACCACATGGCTTCCGACGGGTGGTCGCAGGGCATCCTGGTCACCGAGATCGCGGCACTGCACGAGGCGTTTCGGGACGGCGGCGAGTCGACGCTGACGCCACTGGCGCTGCAGTACGCCGACTTCGCCGCGTGGCAACAGGACCAGCTCGACCAGGGTGGGTTCGAGCCGCACCTGGAGTACTGGCGCACGCAGCTCGCCGGCATGCCGCCCCGGTTGGCGCTGCCCATCGACCACCCGCATCCGCCGGAGCCCTCGTTCTCCGGGGCGACGTACCGGCACTCGTTGTCCGCCACCGCTCGCGACGGCGTCGACCGGCTCGTCAAGCAGATCCACGCGTCCCCGTTCATGGTGATGCTCGCCGCGCTCAAGACCCTGATGTACCGGTTCACCGGCCAGACGGACATCGTCGTCGGTGCCCCGATCGCGGGCCGGAACCGGCCGGAGCTGGAACCCGTCATGGGCTGCTTCGTCAACGTGCTCCTGCTGCGCACCCACCTGAGCGGCGCGGACACGTTCGACGAGCTGCTCAGGCAGGTCCGGACCGCGACCCTCGACGGCTACGAGCATCAGGACCTGCCCTACGAGCGGCTCATCGACGACCTGCAGCCAAAGCGCGACCGGGCCGGTACCCCGCTGATCCAGCTGATGTTCAACTTCGACAACCTCCCGCTCACGCCCGTCGAGCTGACCGGCGTGACCATGACACCGATGCCGGTGGACTGGGACGGCGTCAACGTCGAGCTGGCGTTGCTGGCGCAGCAGGACGCCGACGGCACGACGCTCGTCTGGCAGTACGACACCGAGCTCTTCGAGCCCGAGACGGTCGCCGACCTGAGCAGGCACCTGGAGCGGATACTCGAAGCGGTCATCGTGGCGCCGCAAACCCGGCTCGACGACATCGCGCTCACCGACCGCGCCGCGGCGACCGCCGACGTGACCACGGCCGGGCCGGACGCAAGGGACGCCGAGAGCGTCCACCGGGCCGTCGAACGGTGGGCGAGCCGAACCCCCGAGGCTGCCGCGGTGGTCTGCGCCGGACAGGCGATGTCGTACCGAGAGCTGGACCGGCGCGCCAACCGGATCGCGCACCTGCTCCGTGACCGCGGCGCGGGCCGCGGCGCGGTCGTCGGCGTCTGCACCGGGTCCTCGTTCCGGCTCGCCGAGGCGGTGCTGGGCGTGCTGAAGGCCGGCGCCGCGTTCCTGCCGCTGGATCCGCGTGATCCCGTCGCTCGCACCCGTTTCCTGTTGGACGACCTGGAGATCCGGACCGTGCTGACGGACCCGGAGACCGAACCGCTGCTGCACGAGCCGGGTGTCGCGACGGTGATGCTGGACGACGACGCGACCGCCACGCGCGGCCGCACCGAGACCGACCAGGGCATCGACGTCGGCTCGCGCGACATCGCCTACGCCATCTACACATCCGGGTCGACCGGCACGCCGAAGGGTGTGCTGGTCGAGCACGGCGCCCTACTGGAGTACGCCAAGTGCTTCGCCGGCCGCCTGGGCATCGGGCCGGCCGACCGGTTCCTGCAGTTCGCGTCGCCGGGTTTCGACGTCCTGGTGGAGGAGCTGTTCCCGACCTGGCTGGCCGGCGCCACCGTCGTGATGATGCCGGCCGAGACACGTGGCGGTGCACCCGCCGACCTGGTCCGGCTACTGGCCGCCGAGCGGGTCACGCTCGCCGAGCTGCCGACCGCGCTGTGGCACGAGTGGGCGGACGTGGCCGACCGGCCCGGGCAGGCGCCGCCGGAGTCCTTGCGGATGGTCGTGGTGGGTGGCGAGCGCGTGCTGCGGGACCGGCTGGCGGCCTGGGCCCGCACGGGTGTGGCGCTGACCCACGTGTACGGGCTCACCGAGACCACGGTCACGTCGACGACGTTCACGCCGGGACCGGAGGACTGGGCGTCGGCGAACCTGCCAATCGGCAGCGCGCTGGCCAACACCGCGTTGTACGTGCTGGACACGAGAATGCGACCGGTGCCCAAGGGCGCGCCGGGTGAGCTGTTCGTCGGCGGGACCGGCGTCGCGCGTGGCTACGTCAACCAGCCGGGACTGACCGCGGAGCGCTTCCTGCCGGACCCGTTCGCGGCGCGAGCGGGTGCGCGGATGTACCGCACCGGCGATCTGGTGCGGGTGCGCACCGACGGCAACCTCGAGTTCCTGAGCCGGGTGGACCGGCAGGTCAAGATCCGGGGGTACCGGATCGAGCTGGCCGAGATCGAGGCCGCACTGGTGCGCTGCACCGGGATCCGCCAGGCAGTCGTCACCGTCCGGGAGGTGACCGAAGGCGACCGGCGGCTG
>NZ_JBOHGB010000118.1:0-22681 GCF_050699935.1 Actinophytocola sp. | reverse complement strand
CCAGCTGCACCAGCCGGGCGTAGAGCGCCGCGATCCGTGCCCAGTCCGTCTCCTTGGGCGTGCGCGCCCGCGCGTGGCAGGCCGCGATCGCCGCCTGCAGCTCGTACGGCCCGGCCTCGCCCGGCAACGCCTCGGCCCGGGCGAGCGCGGCGAGCCCGCGGCGGATCAGCAGCCGGTCCCACCGCGCGCGGTCCTGGTCGAACAGCAGCACCGGCTCGCCGGAGGGCCCCAGCCGGGCCCGCGCGCGGGACGCCTGGATCTCCATCAACGCGACCAGCCCGTGCACCTCGCGCTCGGCCGGCACCAGCTCGGCCAGGATCCGGCCCAGCCGCAACGCGTCCTCACACAGTGACGGGCGCATCCAGTCGTCGCCGCCGGTCGCCGAGTAGCCCTCGTTGAACACCAGGTAGACGACCTCGAGCACGGACGCCAGCCGCTCACCCAGCTCGCTCGCGTTGGGCACCTCGAACGGGATCTTCTTCTGCGCCAGCGTCCTCTTCGCCCGCACGATCCGCTGCGCGATCGTCGGCTCCGGCGTCAGGAACGCGCGCGCGATCTCCTCCGTGGTCAGCCCGCCGAGCAGCTTGAGCGTGAGCGCGACGCGCGCCTCGGTCGACAGCACCGGGTGGCAGGAGATGAACACCAGCCGCAACATGTCGTCGCTGATGTTGCTGTCGATCGCGTCGAAGTCCGGCTCGGCGGACGGGCCCTCCCGCGTCTCCAGGTCCCGACCCAGCTCGGTGACCTTGCGCTCGAGGGTCTCCCGCCGGCGGAACTGGTCGATGGCCCGCCGCTTCGCGATGGCCATGAGCCAGGCGCCCGGGTTGTCCGGGACGCCCGACTCGGGCCACTGCTCGAGTGCGGCGACCAGCGCGTCCTGCGCGAGCTCCTCGGCCAGCCCCACGTCGTGCACCATGCGCGTCAGGCCGGCGATCAGCCGTGCCGACTCGATCCGCCAGACCGCGTCGACCGTCCGGTGCACCTCCAACGTCGCCACGGCGTCATCAGAGCAGGTCGGCGGGTGCGGAGCAAGCGGCGGGCGGCTCAGCCGTGCTGCTCGGTGATCTTCTCCGCCATCCGCTCCTGCCGCTCGCGGACCTCGTCGGTCATCGCCTCGCCGAAGTCATCCGGCCCGTAGACCTGTCGGATCTCGATCGCGGACTCGACGTTCGGGTCGTAGGGCACCCGCTTGACCCACTCGATGGCCTCCTCGCGGGACTTCACCTCGAAGATCCAGTAGCCGCCGACGACCTCCTTCGCCTCGGCGAAGGGGCCGTCGATCACGGTCGGCTCGCCGTCGGTGAACTTCACCAGGGCGCCCTCGGACGACGGCATCAGCCCGTTGCCGTCGAGCATCACGCCGGCCTTGACCAACTCCTCGTTGTACCGGCCCATCGCGGCGAAGTCCTCCTCCGTCGGGCCGACCTCGTAGTCCCCGTTCGCCTCGCTCGTCTTGACCAGAACCATGAACCGCATCTCGCCGAACCTCCTCAGTTCCCGCGGGAGCGGGCTCGCCGTTGTTCCTCCTGCTCCCGGAGCTCCGGGGTCAGCTCATCGCCGAAGTCCTCCGGCTCGGCCACGCGACGGATCTCGATGGTCACGTTGCCGCCGCCGTCCTCCTTCGGCCACTTCTTGACCAGCTCGACCACGTCGGCGAGCGAGTCCGCCTGAACGAGCGTGTAGCCCGCGATCAGCTCCTTGGCCTCGGTGAACGGCCCGTCGATCACGGTCGGCTTCTCCTTGCCGAAGCGCACCCGCGCACCCTTCGAGCTGGGGTGCAGGCCGGCGCCGTCGAGCATCACGCCCGCCTTCACCAGCTCCTCGTTGTACTTCGTCATGGCGTCGAACAGCTCCTCGCCCGGCAGCACACCGGACTCGGAGTCCTGGTCCGCCCTGCGAATGATCATGAAACGCAACGTCCTACCCCTTCCGTCGGCGGCGTCAACCTAGCCGCTGCCCACGCGTCGGACGACCATCGCCGGAATCGACACACCGCCGCTCAGAACTTTTCTCGCCGCCCGCGGCCTTCTCGTCGCCGCAGGTCGCGCGGTGTGCGCGGCCGGCCATCGTCCGCAGGTGGTCGACCAGCTCCGGCGGTCCGTGTACCTCGACCTCGCAGCCGAGCGTCAGCAGCCGCAACGCCAGCCACTCCAGTGTGTCCGCGCCGCTCTCCCACCGGTACCGACCGTCGTCGAGCGGGGTGCTGTGCCCGCCGAGGTGCTCCGGCACGGCCGGCAGATCGAGCGTAGCCACCGCCGAGTAGGTCGGCACGAAGGAGTACAGCCTGGACGTCACGAAGGCGGCCGGGTCCTGCTCGGGCAGCTCGCGGGGCGCCGAGCGGGCACCGGTCGCGACCGGCTCGGTGAGCCGGTCCAGGCGGAGGATCCGCCAGTCGGCGCGCTCGGTGTCGAAGCCGACGAGGTACCAGCGCCGGCCGGCGGACACCAGCCGGTGCGGCTCGACCAGCCGGCGGCTCGCCACGTCGTGCCCGCTGTGGTAGGAGAAGCGGACCCGCTCGCGGTTCGCGATCGCGGCGGCCAGGAGCGTGAGGCCGGCCGGCTCGACCGTCGGCTCGGTCAGCGGCACCGGGACCGTCGCCGCGCCGAGCGCGCCGACCCGGTGGCGGAGGCGGGCCGGCAGCACCTGTTCGAGCTTGGCCAGCGCGCGCACCGACGCCTCCTCGACGCCCGCCACCGCCTGCCCCGCCGACGCCCGCAGCCCGACCGCGATCGCCACCGCCTCCTCGTCGTCGAGCAGCAACGGCGGCAGCGCGGCGCCGGCGGTCAGCCGGTAGCCACCCTCGGCGCCCCTCGTAGCGCGCACCGGGTAGCCGAGCTCGCGCAGCCGGTCGACGTCGCGGCGGACCGTGCGCGGGCTGACCCCGAGCCGCCGAGCGAGCTCGCTGCCCGGCCACTCGCGCGGGGTCTGCAGCAGCGACAGCAGCGCGAGCAGCCGGCCGGACGGGTCGCTCATCGTTCCAGAATGCCGGCCCTATAGGACAGGGTCTGGCCTAAACGCCAGCTACCGTCGGTGCCATGAGGACGATCCCGGACGGTACCCGACCGTCACGCCATGGCTGATCAGCGCGGCGACCCGGATCGGCGGCGGCGACCAGTCGAACGCGAAGCCGTTCGGCTCATGACGGCGCTGACGTGGCCGCGGGTGTGCGCCCGGCGGCTCGCGCGGCACGGCCTCGCCGCCCCGCTCACCGGCACGCCGGCCGACGTGGTCGCGGCGGTCGCCGGCACGCACGCGCAGGTCATGTCCGCCGCCGAGCTGGCGATCGGGCTGCGGCTCGACGGCGTGACGCGGACCGACGTCCGCCACGCGCTGTGGACCGAGCGCAGCCTGATCAAGACGTTCGGCCCGCGCGGCACCGTGCACCTGCTGCCCACGCGGGACCTGCCGATGTGGCTCGCCGTGCTGTCGGGCGTGCCGTGGCGCGACCCCATGCCGGACGGGATCCGGATGACGGCCGAGCAGACCGAGGCCGTGCTCGCCGCGATCTCCGCCGCCCTCGCCGACGCCGAGCTGACCGTCGACGAGCTGACCGAGGCCATCGTCGCGACGGTCGGCTCGTGGGCGGGCGACCCGGTGATGGAGGCGTTCGGGGGAACGTGGCCGCGCTGGCGCCAGGTCACGCACCTCGCCGCCGCGCGCGGCGCGCTGTGCTTCGGAGGCAACCGCGGCCGCAAGGTCACCTACACCAACCCGCGCCGCTGGCTGCCCGACCTCACGCCGCCCCGCGACGCGACGGCCGAGGTGCTCCGCCGCTACCTGCACGCGTTCGGACCGTCCACTCCGGACCGGTTCGCCAACTGGGTCGGCGCGCCGACGGCCTGGGCGCGGCGGGTGTTCGCCGACGCCGCGCTCGAGCGGGTCGAGGTCGACGGCGAGGCCGCCTGGGTGAGCGAGGGCGACACCGGCGCGCCCGCCGAGCCGCCTCGCGGGCTGCGGCTGCTGCCGTACTTCGACGCCTACGCCTACTCGGTCGGCAACGACAAGGCGCGGCTGTACCCCGGCGTCGCGGCCGAGCGGGCGGCCGGGAACCGCCAGGTGCTGCTCGTCGACGGCGTCGTCGGAGGCATCTGGCACCAGCGCCGCTCCGGCCGGCGCATCGAGATCACCGTGGAGCCGTTCGGCCGGCTGCCGAAGGCCCGCCTGCGCGAACTGGACGAGCAGGCCGACCGGGTCGGCGCGATCCTCGAAGGCGGGCCCGAACTGACGCTCGGCGTCGTACCGGTCGGCGGACACGCGTAACTCCGAGCCCAATTCACAACAGGCCCGGGTCGTGGACCTGGGCTGCGCGGAGTTTGAATTGGACTCGCCTGTGGACAACTGCCGGGTTCGTCGGTGGGCGCCCATAGAATCGCCCGCGTGACTCTCCCCGCCGGCACCGACCCCCGCGCCCAGCACGTCAGCCCAGCTTCCGCCGACACGCTGCGCCGCGTGTTCGGCTACGACGCCTTCCGCGGGAGCCAGCAGGAGATCATCGACCACGTCGTGGGTGGTGGCGACGCGCTCGTGCTGATGCCGACCGGCGGCGGCAAGTCGCTCTGCTACCAGATCCCCGCGCTCGTGCGTGACGGCGTCGGCGTCGTCGTGTCGCCGCTGATCGCGCTGATGCAGGACCAGGTGGACGCGTTGCGGGCGCTCGGCGTGCGCGCCGGGTTCCTCAACTCCACCCAGGACTACGAGCAGCGTCGCGAGGTCGAGGCCGCGTTCCTCTCGGGCGACCTCGACCTGCTCTACCTCGCGCCGGAGCGGCTCAAGGTCGAGTCCACGCTGCGCCTGCTCGACCGCGGCACGATCGCGCTGTTCGCCATCGACGAGGCGCACTGTGTCGCCCAGTGGGGTCACGACTTCCGGCCCGACTACCTGGAGCTCTCCGCGCTGCACGAGCACTGGCCGTCGGTCCCGCGGATCGCCCTGACCGCGACCGCCACCGAGGCCACCCGCGAGGAGATCGCCACCCGGCTGAACCTCAGCGGGGCGCGGCACTTCGTGTCCAGCTTCGACCGGCCCAACATCCAGTACCGGATCGTGGCCAAGAACAAGCCGGACCAGCAGCTGCTGGAGCTGCTGTCCACCGAGCACAAGGGCGACGCGGGCATCGTGTACTGCCTCTCGCGCGCGTCGACCGAGCGCACGGCGGCGTTCCTCACCCAGAACGGGATCGAGGCGTTGCCCTACCACGCGGGCCTCGACGCCCGGACCCGCGCGGCGAACCAGGCGCGGTTCCTGCGCGAGGACGGCCTGGTCGTCGTGGCGACGATCGCGTTCGGCATGGGCATCGACAAGCCGGACGTGCGGTTCGTCGCGCACCTCGACCTGCCCAAGTCCGTCGAGGGCTACTACCAGGAGACCGGCCGCGCGGGCCGCGACGGGCTCGGCTCCACCGCGTGGCTCGCGTACGGCCTGCAGGACGTCGTGCAGCAGCGCAAGATGATCGCCACGTCCGAGGGCGACGACGCGCACCGGCGGCGGCTGGGAGTGCACCTCGACGCGATGCTGGCGCTGTGCGAGACCGTGGAGTGCCGGCGGATGCAGCTGCTCAACTACTTCGGTGAGCGGGCGGAGCCGTGCGGCAACTGTGACACGTGCGTGTCGCCGCCGGAGTCGTGGGACGGGACGATCGCGGCGCAGAAGGTGCTGTCGACGGTGTACCGGCTCGACCGCGAGCGCCGGCAGAAGTTCGGCGTCGGGCACGTCGTGGACATCCTGCTCGGGCGCACGACGGCCAAGGTCACCCAGTTCAACCACGAGTCGCTGACCGTGTTCGGCGTCGGCACGGAGCTGTCGGAGCCGGAGTGGCGCGGCGCCGTGCGTCAGCTGCTGGCCCAGGGCCTGCTCACGGTGGAGGGCGACCACGGCACGCTGGTGCTCACGGACGCGAGCGACGAGGTGCTGGGCCGCCGGCGCGAGGTCCGCCTGCGCCACGAGCCCAAGCGCGCCACGAAGCCGTCCTCGCGCGCGAAGGCCGCCGCCCCGCAGCCCGACCTCCCACCGGAGGCGAAGCCCGTCTTCGAGCGCCTCCGAGCCTGGCGCGCCGCGGCGGCGAAGGAGCAGGGCGTCCCGGCCTACGTGATCTTCCACGACGCGACCCTGCGCCAGATCGCCACGCAGACCCCGACGACGCTGGCGGAGCTGAGCTCGGTGAACGGCGTGGGCGAGAACAAACTGGCGAAATACGGCCAGCAGGTCCTCGACGCTGTTCCGCCTCCCCGGAATTAACCCGGTTGGTCGCCTTAGCTGGAATCTGTCGACTTTGGCACGTACTTGTGGCTGGGTTGCGTCCCGTTCCCCTTGGGTGCGGTTCCGTCTCTCCGCGACCTGAGTCCTCAACGCGGGCTTCACTCCGTCGATGTCACTGTCGGATCGGTCGGGTCCCGGCAACTGAGGGAGACAGGTGGCCTACGTCATCGGTGTGGTGCTGTTCGCACTCGGCATCGGCGTGTCGCTCGCGCTGCACGAGGCCGGGCACCTCGTCGCCGGCAAGGCGTTCGGCATGAAGGTGCGCCGGTACTTCGTCGGCATGGGACCCACGGTGTTCTCCTTCAGCCGCGGCGAGACCGAGTACGGCCTGAAATGGTTGCCCGTCGGCGGCTTCTGCGACATCGCCGGCATGACCACCCTCGACGAGCTCACGCCCGACGAGGAGCGCCGCGCCATGTGGCGGCACAAGGCGTGGAAGCGCACCACCGTCATGCTGGCCGGCCCCATCACGCACTTCGCGCTCGCGTTCGGCGTCCTCTACCTGCTCGCCACGACGCTCGGCCTGCCGAACCTGGCCGAGAAGCCCGTCGTGTGGCAGGTGTCGAGCTGTGTGGCCGACGCGCGCACGACCGAGGAGCTCGCCAACCCGGCGTGCGCGGCCGGCTCGACGGGCCCCGCGCAGACCGCCGGCATCCGCCCCGGCGACGAGATCGTCGCGGTCGCCGGTACCACCACGCCGACCTGGACCGAGCTGGTCGCCGCCGTACAGAACTCGAGTGGCCCCACCATGTTCGACGTCCGCCGCGGCGAGGAGACCCTGCGCCTGACGGTCGACGTGCCGCGCCTGGACCGCCCCGGCCTCGACGCTCCGGTCGGCGTGGCGGGCGTCTCCGCCACCGCCTCGTTCGCCTACGGTCCGCTCGCCGCGTTCGGCGCCACCGCGAGCTTCTCCGCCGACATGATCGGCCGGACCGCGACCAAGATCGCCGAGTTCCCGCAACGCATCCCGGCCGTCGTCAGCGCGATCTTCGGCGGCGAACGCGACCCGGAGACCCCGGTCAGCGTCGTCGGCGCGAGCCGGATCGGGGGCGAGGCCGTCGAGGCCGGCCTGTGGCAGCTGTTCTTCCTCCTGCTCGCCGGGTTGAACTTCTTCATGGGCGTGTTCAACCTGCTGCCGCTGCTGCCGATGGACGGCGGCCACATCGCGATCATCTGGTACGAACGCGTCCGCAACTGGCTACGCGAACGCCGGGGCAAGACCGCCGCCGCACCGGTCGACTTCACCCGACTGTCCACGGTGACGATGGTGCTCGTCCTGATCGGCGGCGCGGTCATGCTGCTGACCATCACCGCGGACATCGTCAACCCGATCAGGCTCACGCAATGACGTCGGTCGACGTCCGACGAGTCGCCTTTATTTTCGACCGCGTTGCGGGTATCACTTGGCCATGTTGCTGCGCCAGCTGGAGTACCTGAGCGCCCTGGCGCGCGAGGGACACTTCCGGCGGGCCGCCGAGGCGTGCCACGTCTCCCAGCCGGCGCTGTCGGCCGCGATCCGCAAGCTCGAGACCGAACTGGACATCCAGATCGTCCAGCGCGGACAGCGGTTCGAGGGGTTCACGCCCGAGGGCAAGCAGGTCCTGCTGTGGGCGCACCGCATCCTCGCCGAGCGCGACGCGATGCGCCACGAGCTCGCGAGCATGCGCGGCGGCCTGTCCGGCGTGCTGCGCATGGGCGCCATCCCGACCGCCCTGACCGTCGCCTCGCTGCTCACCACGCCGCTCGCCGAGCAGCACCCGCACGTGCGCGTGTCGATCGAGTCGCTGTCCTCGCGGCAGATCGTGAACCGGCTGGCCGAGTTCGACCTCGACATCGGCATGACCTACATCGACGGCGAGCGGCACGGCACGGTCCGCGTCGTTCCGCTCTACCGCGAGCGCTACCTGCTGCTCACGCCGGCCGACGGCCGGTTCGCCAACCACGAGACGGTCGGCTGGGAGGAGCTCGCGGACACCCCGCTGTGCATGCTGTCGCCGGTCATGCAGAACCGGCGGATCCTCGACCGGAACTTCGCCGAGGCGGGCGTGACGGTGACCCCGTCGGTCGAGGCCGACACGGTGTCCGCGATCTACGCCCACGTCATCACCCTGCGCTGGTCCAGCGTGATCGCCCACGCGTGGCTGCACGTGTTCGGCGTGCCCGAGGGGCTGCGGGTCGTGCCGCTCGAACGGCCGCGCCGCGCGTACCAGGTCGGTCTGGTCCTCGCGGACCGCGACCCCGAGCCGATGCTCGCCCGCGCCCTGGTGGACACCGCGCACCAGGTCGACGTGCAGGGCGAGCTGGACGCGTTGCTGCAACGCCACCTCGGCTGATTTTCGCGATCTCCGACAAAATCCGCCGAACCGCACCGCGCTGACCGTCGGTGATAAACCGCGCCTATCGAGCCACCGGTTCGAAAGGTTTGACCTTCAACGATCCCGCACGCTAACTTCCATACTGCATACAAGGCGCCGTGGGGTCCACATAGGACACTCCCGGACGGCACACGGAGGTGTGGCTTTGGCGCTGTCGTTCCTCGATCGCGAACACACCGTCGCGGGTCCCGGCTACAGCCGCTGGCTGATCCCGACCGCCGCCCTGGCGATCCACCTGTGCATCGGACAGGCCTACGCCACGAGCGTCTACAAGACCGCGCTCGTGCAGCACTTCGGCACCGGCCTCACCGCGATCGGCATCATCTTCTCGATCGCGATCGTGATGCTGGGGGTCTCCGCCGCGGTGCTGGGCACCTGGGTGGAACGGGTCGGCCCGCGAGCCGCGATGTTCACGGCCGCCTGCTTCTGGGGCGCCGGGTTCCTGATCGCCTCGCTCGGCGTCACCACCTCCCAGCTCTGGCTGGTGTACCTGGGATACGGCTTCATCGGCGGCATCGGGCTCGGCGTCGGCTACATCTCGCCGGTGTCCACGCTGATCAAGTGGTTCCCCGACCGGCCCGGCCTCGCGACCGGCATGGCCATCATGGGCTTCGGCGGCGGCGCGCTCGTCGCCTCTCCCCTGTCCCGCCAGCTGATGGCCCTCTACGACGCGGACTACGACCCGACGAACTCCGCGTCGGTCGCGTCCGGCAGCGCGGTGGCCGCACTGTTCCTGACCCTCGGCGTCGGCTACTTCGTCGTGATGATGTTCGGCGTGTTCACCGTCAAGGTGCCCGCGCCCGGCTGGCGGCCGGCCGGTTTCGACCCGGCGAAGCTGCGGGCCAAGCCCCTCGTCACCACGGCGAACGTGTCCGCCGCGAACGCGATCAGGACCCCGCAGTTCTGGCTGCTGTGGACCGTCCTGTTCTGCAACGTGACCGCGGGCATCGGCATCCTCGAGCAGGCGAGCCCGATGATCCAGGACTTCTTCCGCGAGGGCGGCGAGTCCAGTGTGGCCACCACCGCCGCGACGGCCTTCGTCGGCCTGCTGTCACTGTTCAACATGGCCGGCCGGTTCGTCTGGTCGTCCACATCGGACTTCCTGGGCCGCAAGCCGACCTACGTCATGTATCTCGGTGTCGGCATGATCCTCTACGTGCTGCTCGCCGTCGCCGGGCACACCGCGACCGCGGTGTTCGTGCTGCTGGCCGGCGTCATCATCTCCTTCTACGGCGGCGGTTTCTCCACCGTCCCCGCATACCTGCGCGACCTGTTCGGCACCTACCAGGTCGGCGCGATCCACGGCCGGCTGCTCACCGCGTGGTCGGCCGCGGGTGTGGCCGGGCCGCTGATCATCAACGGATTCCTGGACGCGCAGGGCGAACCGGGCCGGCTGGTGTACTCCGACTACCGGCCGGCGTTGTTCACGATGGTCGGCGTGCTCGCGGTCGGCTTCGTCGCGAACCTGCTCATCCGGCCCGTCGCCGACCGGTTCCACGAGCCGGCCGAGCACACCGACGCGTTCGCCGAGGCGGCCGCCGAGGAGTCCACACCGGACGAGTCCAGCCCGAGCGGACGGAGGTAGCCATGTCCGAACCGCACACCTCGACGACGGCCACCCAGACCGTGCGGCTGGTCGTCTCCTGGCTCGTGGTCGGCATCCCGATCGTCTACGGCCTGTACATGACGATCAAGTCGGTCCTCCCACTGTTCGGCGGCTGACCAGCCTCTCGACGCCGGCGCGCAGGCCCTCGGCGTCGAGTTCGTCGCCGGTCACCAGCGCCTGCAGCAGCACGCCGTCCACGAGGGCGGCGAGCGCGAACCCGCGCTCCGGCCCGCCGGCGAACCGCGCGCAGATCCCACGCAGGCCGTCGATCCAGAGCTGGGCCATCGGGCGCAGCCGCGGCGTGCGGGTCGCGGCGAGGCACAGCTCGTACTCGAGCAGCGCCTGGTCGCGGTCGGCGAGATAGCGGCGCGCCAGGTCGACGAACGTGGCGGGCAGGTCCGTGCTCGCGGTCAGCTCCTCGGCCCACGCCTCCAGGAGGCTCCGCGCGATCTCGGTCGCCTCCCGCAGCGCGGCCGCGACGAGGTCGTCGAGCGTCGGGAAGTAGTAGGTCGTGGAGCCGAGCGGGACACCCGCCCGCGCGGCGATGCGCCGGTGGGTCACCTGGCCGACACCCACCTCGGCGATCGCCTCGACGGCCGCGTGCACGATCGCCCGGCGCCGGCCCACCGGGTCCCGGCGGGGGCTCAATGCACACCACCCAGGTTGAGCGTGACCACGCCGCCGATCACCAGCAGAACGCCCGCCACCTTGGCGACCGTGATCGACTCGTGCAGGAACACCACGCCGATCGCCGCGATGGCCGCGGTGCCGAGGCCCGCCCACATCGCGTAGGCCACGCCGACCGGCACGTGCCGCACCACGATGGCCAGCAGCGCGAACGCGGCCAGGTAGCCGGCCAGACAGCCGACCGTCGGCCACAGTCTGGTGAAGCCGTCGCTGAGCTTGAGCAGGCTGGTGGCCACCACCTCGAAGGCGATAGCCATCAGCAGGAAGACATAGGGCACGGCCGCGCTCCGCATTGTGTACATCTGTACATGAACAAATGTACACGGCGATCGACCCTAGGCAACGAACTGTCGACGCGGTACAACTGGACGCTCCCCCACCCCCACGAGGAGATTCCGCGTGCCCGAAGCCGTCCCCGCCGCCCCCAGCGGCGACCGTATCGACCGGGTCCGCCTCTCACTGGTCTTCCTGCCACTGTCCGTGGCGGCCAGCGACGCCAAGGCCCCCACCGGCCGGCAGCAGCCACTGAACGAGGTCGCCTTCCTGTTCGCCGAGGTCGGCACCATCGACGGGCACAGAGGACTCGGCTTCAGCTATGCGAAGCGGGCCGGCGGGCCCGCGCTCTACGCCCACGCCAAGGAGATCGCGCCGCAGCTGCTCGGCGAGGACCCGAACGACACGGGCCGGATCTGGGAGAAGCTCGCGTGGGCGGGCGCGTCAACCGGCCGCGGCGGACTCGCGGCGCAGGCGATCGCCTCGATCGACATCGCGCTGTGGGACCTGAAGGCCCGGCGCGCCGGGCTGCCGCTCGCCAAGCTCCTCGGCACGTACCGGGACACCATCCGGTGCTACACCGGCCTGTCCGCCTCGCCGCTGCCCGAGATCGTCGACCACGCCCAGCGCGCGCTGGCCTCCGGAGTCGGCGGCATCAAGCTCCGACTGACCCAGCCGGACCCGTCGGCCGACCTGGAGCGGCTCCGGGTGCTGCGTGAGCGCCTCGGCGACGGCGTGCCGCTGATGCTCGACGCCAACCAGCTCTGGGACCGGCCGACCGCGCACCGCATGGGCCGCGTGCTCGAGCGGTTCAACCTGGTGTGGCTGGAGGAGCCGCTGGACGCCAACGACACGGCCGGGCACGCCGCGCTCGCGGGCGCGCTGGACACGCCGATCGCGACCGGCGAGATGCTCACGAGCGTGGCCGAGCACGCGCACCTGATCGACGCGGGCGCGAGTGACGTCGTGCAGCCGGACGCGCCGCGCGTGGGCGGCATCACCCCGTTCCTGCGGATCGCGGCGCTGGCTGACCACAAAGGACTGTCACTGGCCCCGAACTTCGCGATGGAGATCCATCTCCACCTGGCTGCGGCCTACCCGCGCGCGAGCTGGGTCGAGCACGTCGACTGGCTGGAGCCGCTGTTCAACGAGCGCATCGAGGTTCGCGGCGGCCGCGTGCTGGTGCCGGACCGGCCTGGCCTGGGCATCACGGTGAGCCCGAAGGCCATCGCGTGGACGACGGACCACATCGAGTTCACCGAGACCGCGTGAGCCACTCGTCGCGGAGCATCGCGTAGATGAACTCGTCCCGCCACCCGCCCTTGACCCACCGGCTGCCGAGGAAGTGTGCCTCCCGGCGCATCCCGAGGCGCTCCAGCAGCCGCACGGACGCGGTGTTGCGCGCGGAGCACTTCCCGGTGATCCGGTGCAGGTCGAGCTCACCGAACCCGAGCCGCAGCATCGTGTTCGCCGCCTCGGTGGCGAGCCCGCGACCGTGGTGGTCGGGGTGCAGGACATAGCCGATCTCGCCGCCGCGGCACGCCGCCCCGCGCAGCGCGAGCGACACCTCGCCGATGACGGTGCCCGTGGCGGGCAGGATCACGGCCAACGTGAGGCCGCCGTCGCCGGCGGAGCGCTCGGTCATCATGCCGCGCACCGACGTCTCGGCCTCGTCGCGACCACGCGGCGCACGCAGCATGTGCCGCGCCACCTCGGGCAGACGCTGGAACGCCCAGACGTCGTCGACGTCAGTGACCTCGAACGGACGGAGCAGCAGGCGATCGGTGCGGATCAGCACCGCTCTAGTGTCCCGCTGCCCGCCGTAGAGCCGGCAGCAGGTGGTCGCGGGCGAAGGAGAAGAACCCGTCCTGGTGGTCACCGCCGATCTGGACCAGGGCCACGTGCGTGAACCCGGCCTCCCAGAACGGCTTCGCGGCCGCCACGATCGGGTCCACGTCCGGACCGCACGGGATGTTCTCCGCCACGTCCTCCTCGGTGATGAACCGGGTCGCCGCCGCGAACGCCGGCGGACCCGGCAGCTCGGCGTTGACCTTCCAGCCACCGGCGAACCAGCGGAACTGCTCGTGCGCCCGGCGCACGGCCGCCTCGCGGTCCGGGTCCCAGCACACCGGCAGCTGCGCGAACTTCGCGGACTCCGCCCGGCGCAGCGAGTCCCACTCCTCGACCAGCCTCGCGTCGGGCTCCACCGCGATCATCGCGTCGGACATCGGCGCGAACAGGCCCACCGACTGCGCGCCGGAGACGGCGGTCGCGATCGGCACGCGCGGCTCCGAGAGGTCCCACAGCTTCGCCGAGTCGACCCGGAAGTGCCTGCCGGAGTAGTTCACGTAGCCGCCGTCGAACAGCCCGCCGATGATCTGGATCGCCTCCGCCAGCATCTCGTGGCGGACGTTCACCGGCGGCCAGCCCCGGCCGACGACATGCTCGTTGAGGTTCTCGCCGGCGCCGATGCCGAGCGTGAACCTGTTGGCGGACAACAGTTGCACGGTCGCCGCCTGCTGCGCGACGACGGCCGGGTGGTAGCGCATGATCGGGCACGTCACGTAGGTCATCAGCTCGACCCGCTCGGTCGCCTGGGTGACCGCACCGAGCACGCTCCACGCGTTCGGTGCGTGGCCCTGCTCGTCGAGCCACGGGAAGTAGTGGTCGCTCACGACCTCGAAGTCGAAGCCGGCACGCTCCGCCTCGGTGGCGAAGCGCACCAGCTCCCGCGGCCCGGCCTGCTCGGTCATCAGGGTGTAGCCGAACCGGACCATCAGACGTGCACGCCCTCAGCGATCTCCTCGACGGTCTTGGCGCAGAACGCGTCGAGGTCGGCCGGTTTGCGGCTGGACACCAGGCCCTGGTCGGTCACCACCTCGTCGTCCACCCAGGTGGCGCCCGCGTTGCGCAGGTCGGTCCGCAGGCTCGGCCACGACGTCATCGTGCGGCCGCGCACCACGTCCGCCTCGGCGAGCACCCAGCCACCGTGGCAGATCACCGCGACCGGCCTGCCCGAGGTCACGAACTCCTTGACGAACCGCACCGCACGCTCGTCGGCTCGCACGAAGTCGCCGTTCGCGACGCCGCCAGGAAGTACCAGCGCGTCGTAGGAGCCCGGGTCGGCGTCGTCGATCGCGGTGTCCACACGCTTGCGGTCGCCCTTGTCGAGGTGGTTGAACGCCTGGATCTCCCCCGCCCGCAACGAAACCAGCTCGGGCCGGCCGCCGGCCTCGCTGACGGCCTGCCACGGCCGGTCCAGCTCGACCTGCTCGACACCGTCGGTGGCCAGGAAGGCCACCTTCTTGCCATCGATCATGGGCATCGCACTCACTCCTCTCCTGCCGGGGTCGCGGGCTACCCGGACCGGCTGCCCGCGAAACCGTCGACTCGATCTTGTGGCCGCGGCGGGCCGTCGGCGTCCGCCAGGCTGATCCCGTCCTCCGGTACGAGTCCGAAGTGAACGACCTGGCGCCTCGTCAGCAGGTCCGCGATCCAGTCGAAGGCGACCCGCAGGCGGTTCGTCGGCATCGCCAGCAGGTGGTAGCCGCGGGTGACGATCTTGGCCGGCCAGCCGCGCAGCGGCACGTGCAGCGGGTCGGCGACCGCCTGGGCCCCGGCGAGATCGACGACGAAGCCGAGGTCGCGGTGCTTGTACGGCTTGCGCCGGCCCACGCCCAGCGACGCGGCGACGTTGATGCCCGCGACCCGCCCCTGGCGCTGCGCGTGCTGCGCGGTCATCGGCGTGATCTCGCCTGGCCGCGCCAGATCCGGCACGGCGGCGACGTCCCCGGCGGCGAACACGTGCGGATGGCCGGGCACGGTCAGGAACTCGTCGGTGTTGAGCCGACCCTTCGTGGTGGGCAGGCCGAGCGGCTCGACGATCGGGTCCGGCCGCACGCCGACACACCACGCGACGGTTCGCGTCGGGACCTCGCTGCCGTCGGTGAGCCGCACGCGGGTACCGGTGACCTCGCTGACACTGGTGTTGAGGCGGACCTCGACGCCGCGCTTCTCCAGGATCCGCTGGGCCGGCCCGGACAGCCGCTCGCTCAGGTTCGGCAGCACGCGGTCGGCCATGTCGACGAGGATCCACCGCGCGTCCTGCTTGGCCTGGCGGGTCAGCTCCATGCCCTGCGCGGCCAGCTCGGTCCCGGTGTAGCCGGCGCCGACCACGACGAACGTGGTGCGCTCCCGCCGCACGGCCGGGTCCTCGGTCTGGTCGGCGAGCTCCAGCTGGCGCAGGACGTGGTCGCGGAGGTACACGCTCTCCGCGATCGACTTGAAGCCCTTCGCGTGCTCGGCGACACCGGGGATCGCCAGCAGCCGGGTGACGCTGCCGGACGCGATGACCAGGCGGTCCCAGGTCAGGTCGCGCCGGTGCCCCTCGACGTCCACGACGGTGACCGTCCTCCCGACGAGGTCGATCCAGGTGACGTTGCCCAGCACCGCGCGGGTTCGCGGCAGCTTGGTGCGCAGCGGCACGGCGACCCGTCGCGGGTCGAGGGTGCCGCCCGCGACCTCGGGCAGCAGCGGGACGTAGAGCATGAAGTCGGCCGGGTTGACCGCCACGAGCTCGGTGTCCGGCAGTCGCCGCTCGAGCGTGCGCAGGCAGTGGAAGCCGGCGAACCCGGTGCCGACGACGACCACCCTCGGTTGCCGCGCGCCGGTGTCGGTGCTGGTCATTTGGTGGTTCCCAACCCCTCTTCTCGGCTATGCATCCGCCTGCGGCGTACCCGTGCGTGACCGGCTGAACCGTTGGGATCGGCCGGTTCACACCTTTCCCCGACAATCGGTCCTTTGTTCGATTGTCGAGGTAGGGTGGAGGCATGTCTGGTGCTGTGCAAGGTTCTCTGCTCGACGATCTCGACGACGTCGGGCTGCGCTCGCTCGCCCCGACGAGTCGGACCGAGCTTGGTCGAGGGGCCTGGATCGATGTCCGGCGCGGCTGGCTCACCGGAGCGGGCACGCTGTTCGAACGCCTGGCTCGGGAGGTGCCGTGGCGCGGCGAACGGCGGCAGATGTACGACCGGGTCGTCGACGTCCCGCGCCTGCTGTGCTTCTACGACGAGGACGACCCACTCCCCGACCCGGTACTCGCCGCGGCCCGCGAGGCGCTGACCTCGCACTACGCCGCAGAACTCGGCGAGCCGTTCCGCACGGCGGGCCTGTGCTACTACCGAGACGGCCGCGACTCGGTCGCCTGGCACGGTGACCGCATCGGCCGCGGCAACACGGAGGACACGATGGTCGCGATCGTCTCGATCGGCGCGCCCCGCCCGCTGTTACTCCGTCCGCGCGGAGGCGGGCAGACCCTCCGCTATCCCGCGGGCCTGGGCGACCTGATCGTGATGGGCGGCTCGTGCCAGCGCACGTGGGAGCACGCGGTCCCGAAGACGGCGAAGCCGGTGGGCCCCAGAATCAGCATCCAGTTCCGCCCCCGCGGCGTCCGCTGACGCGTTTCTGCCCACAGCAAGGCCAAGGGCTCAGGAGCGGACCAGCCGGGCGATGGCGTCGCTCGCCTCACGGACCTTCTCCTCGGCGTCCTTGCCGCCGTCGGCCAGCGCCTGCGCCACGCAGTGCCGCAGGTGCTCGTCCATCAGCCCGAGGGAGACCGCCTGCAACGCCTTCGTCGCCGCTGAGATCTGGGTCAGCACGTCGATGCAGTACTCGTCGTTCTCGACCATCCGCTGCAGGCCGCGGACCTGTCCCTCGATGCGGCGCAGGCGCTTGAGGTAACCGTCCTTGTCGCTGGTGTAGCCCCGCATCCCGAGTTCCTTCCCGCCGTCGCCGTGCCCGACCACCCAGCATACCCGAGGGGGGTAACAACCCGCCGGACGGCGAGCGCACGATACCGGGGAGCACACACGCAGGAGGCACGCCATGGCCGTTCCGGGCAACAAGACACCCGCCGCGCCGGCCCCGGGGTCGGCGGCCGAGACCGAGCTGTTCGCCACCGACGCCTACCGGCGCTCCTTCGACAGCGCCGTGCTCGAGGTCGACCGAGACCAGGGCCGCGTCGCGCTGGCGCGGACCGCGTTCTACCCGGGCGGCGGCGGGCAGCCGCACGACCTCGGCACGCTCGACTGGGGCGCCGGCGCCACACCGGTCACCCGCGTGAAACGCGACGGCGGGCGGATCTGGCACTGGCTCGACGCGCCGGAGCCACCCGACCGCGGCACCGAGGTGTTCGGCGAGCTGGACTGGGACCGCCGGCACACGCTGATGCGCACCCACACCGCCCTGCACATCCTGTGCGGCGTCATCTGGACCGAGTTCCACGTCGCGGTCACCGGCGGCAACATGGACCCCGGCAAGGGCCGCCTCGACTTCCCGCTGGAGAGCATGTCAACCGAGCTCGGCCAACGCGTCGAGCGCCGGATCAACGAGGAGATCGCCGCCGCCCGCGAGGTCGTCGTCACGTTCCTCGGCCGCGAGGCCGCCGACGCCGACCCGGCCCTGATCCGCACCTCCGCCAACCTGATCCCGAAGGAGATCGACCCGCTGCGCGTGATCGACATCGTCGGGCTGGACAAACAGGCGGACGGCGGCACCCACGTGCTCACCACGGCCGAGGTCGGCTCGGTCGTGGTGACCGGGACCGAGTCGAAGGGCAAGGGCAACAAGCGCATCCGGCTGGAGGTCCGCCCGCCGGCGTGACGGCGTCCACCGGCCCGCAGCACTGGATGACTGCGTCCGGTTGGTTTCCGTGGTCGTGGGCGGTGAGGGAGCGTTGGGTGGGTGCTCCGATGTGCCGGTGGTGCCAGATCGCGGCGGCGAGGGCGAGGAGGCGGGCGGTGATGCTGGGGGTAGCCGCCGGCCAGGGTGCGGCCGCCGTGGTGTTCGGGGTGTGCTGGCCTTTCCGGGTGTCGAAGATCGACTCGATCCACTGGCGTTAGCGGGCGCGTGTGCCGTGACGGGCGGGTTCGGGCGTGCGGCCGGGACGGTGATGACCGCGGAGATCAGCCCACCCAGCGAGCGGACCCGCTTGCCATACCCGGACCGGTGCGGCAGGCACGCGAACAGCCCGATCAGGTCCTGACGGACGTCACGGACCCAACGGCGTTCGCTGGCCACACCGAGCAGACGCCGCGCCACCACCAAACACAACAGCCCCCGGTCCGTGAGCCGAGGCTTGCGACCTACCTGACGGTCACGGGACCAGCCCACGACCGGCAAAACCCGATCTTCGAGCCCACACCGACGCGCCACAAGATCATCAGGACTCAGTCATCTAGTGTCGGACCGGTGTTCACCACCCGCCCCGAGCTGGCCGGCACCTTCGGCATGGTGGCCTCGACGCACTGGCTCGCGTCCGCCGCCGGGATGGCGGTGCTCGAGCGCGGCGGCAACGCCTTCGACGCCGCCGCGGCCGCCGGTTTCACCCTGCACGTGACCGAGCCGCACATGAACGGCCCGGGCGGCGAGGTGCCCGCGATCTTCGCGACCGCCGCGGACCCGGTCCCGCACGTCCTGTGTGGACAGGGGGTCGCGCCGGCCGCCGCCACGATCGGGCGGTTCCGTGCCGAGGGCCTCACCCTGGTGCCTGGCACGGGCCTGCTGGCCGCCACCGTGCCCGGCGCGGTCGGCGCCTGGCTCACGCTGCTGCGCGACCACGGCACCCTGCCCCTGCGCGACATCCTGCGGTACGCCATCGAATACGCAGAGCACGGGCACCCCGCCGCCGAGTCGGTCGTGCTCACGATCGAGACAGTCGAGGAGCTGTTCCGTACGTACTGGCCCACGTCGGCCGCCCAGTGGCTGCCGGTCGCGCGGCCCGGCGAGCTCGTCCGCAACCCGGCACTGGCCGCCACCTACCGCAGGCTGGTGGACGAGGCGGTGGGCCCGACCCGCGAGGCACAGCTCGACGCCGCGATCCGGGCCTGGTCCGAGGGTTTCGTCGCCGAGGAGCTGGATGTCTTCTGCCGCACCGAGATCCTCGACGACTCCGGCCGGCCGCACACCGGCCTGCTCACCGGCGCGGACCTCGCGGCCTGGCGTCCGAGCTACGAGCGCCCGGTGCGCTTGGACGCGTTCGGCTGGACCGTTCACAAGGTCGGCGCGTGGAGCCAGGGACCGGTGCTGCTGCAGCAGCTGGCCGTGCTGCGTGAGCTCGGTGAGCTGCCGCCGGCGGGCAGCGCCGAGGAGATCCACCGCGTGGTCGAGGTCGCGAAGCTCTGCTTCGCCGACCGCGACGCCAACTACGGCGACGCGGACGTGCCGCTGGACCACCTGCTCTCCGCCGGGTACGCCGCCGAGCGCGCGCGGCTCGTGACGGACCGGGCGGCCGAGCCGCTGCGCCCGGGCACGGGCCGGCTGCCGGCGCACGTGACGGAAGGCGACGAGGTCCCGGTGACCGGCATCGGCACCGGCGAGCCGACGCTGTCCCCGCTCGGCACCACCCGTGGCGACACCTGCCACATCGACGTCGTCGACCGGTGGGGCAACGTCATCTCCGCGACGCCGTCGGGCGGCTGGCTGCAGAGCTCGCCGACCGTGCCCTCGCTCGGCTTCTGCCTCGGCACGCGCGCGCAGATGTTCTGGCTCGAGGAGGGGCTGCCGAACTCGCTCGCCCCCGGCAAGCGCCCGCGCACGACGCTGTCCCCGTCGCTGGCGACCCGCGACGGCCGGGTGCTGTCGTTCGGTACGCCGGGCGGGGACCAGCAGGACCAGTGGCAGCTCTCGTTCCTGCTCAACCACGCCGCCCACGGCATGAACCTCCAGGAGGCCATCGACGCCCCCGCCTGGCACACCACGGCGTTCGCCTCGTCGTTCCACCCGCGCGCGACGGGCACCGAGCTCGTCATCGAGTCCAGAGTGGACGACGCGGTTCGAGAGGAGCTGGCGCGCCGCGGCCACCACGTCGTGGTGGCGCAGCCGTGGTCGCTGGGCCGCCTGTCGGCCGTGTCGCGGGACTCCGGGACGGGCCTGCTGCACGCCGCCGCCAACGCCCGGGGCATGCAGGGCTACGCGATCGGCCGGTGACACGGCCCGGGGATCACGGCCGGCAGGCCGCGAGACGCACGAGGCCGGGTCCGATCTCGGCCTGCTCGATCGCGCCGTGGCCGAGCGTGAGCCCGGGCGGCTCGCCCCTCGCCGTGGTAGGAACCCAGGTCCTCCACCCACCCCCGGCCTTGGCCGTGCGGCGCACGAGCCCTGACGACGCCAGCCCGCACCAGCCACGCGGTGTGCGCTGTTCGCGGGCGACCAGGTGTGGACGGTCCGCGCCGGCGCACGGCCTGCCCCTTCTGGGCCGCCCGCGCCCGCTACGCGCCGGGCGTCGAGGCGCCGACCGGCTCCCTCGACGCGCGCGAAGCACTCCACGCGCGGGGTGACCGACCTCGCCACCGCCGCCCACCAGGTGCGTGCCGCCGGCGCGGTGCGGCTGGTCGCGTGCGGGGTGTTCGCGCTGTCGGCTGAGGGCTCGTCCGCGCTGCTCGCGGTGGCCGTCCTGCCGCTGATCGCCGGACCGCGGTCCTCGCGGCGGGCATCGCGATCGTGCCGGCCGCGCACGCCGCCAGCGTGCGGGACCCGAGAACTCTTTTGCGTAACGAAATACACCTGGTGCGCATTGTGCAACAAGGCAGCTATGGCAAGTTGACCAACGGTCTAGGCTCCCCGCACAACGAGCCTGAGTCGGAGGGAGGCGCCGTGACGGACGACGTGACGGACAAGACGGACACGCCGACGGACACGGCCAGGGCACCGGAGGAAACCGGGCCAGGCCGAGACGAAGTCGTTGAGGTGTCCGGGGATTCGCTGGTCCTGGCCGCGGACCGACCACCGGTCACCGACAAGGTCGTGTTCGGGGTGGCGGCCGTGCTCACCGTGGTGTTCCTGGCCTGGGGGGTGCTGGGCACCGACTCGCTGATCAGTGTCGCCGGCAGCGTGCTCAACGACGGCATCATTCCCTACGGCGGCTGGGCTTTCGTACTCGTCGCAAGTGGATTCGTGCTGTTCGCGATCGGCCTGGCGATCAGCCGGTACGGCCGGATCCCACTCGGCGCGGACAAGGAGAAGCCCGAGTTCCGCACGGTGTCGTGGATCGCGATGATGTTCAGCGCGGGCATGGGCATCGGGCTGATGTTCTTCGGGGTGGCCGAGCCGGTCATGCACCTGATGAGCCCGCCGCCAGGCACCACGCTGCCGGCGTCGGACGACGCCGTGCACACCGCGATGGCGACCACGCTGTTCCACTGGACGGTCCACCCGTGGGCGATCTACGCCGTGGTCGGGCTGGCCATCGCCTACAGCACGTTCCGCCGCGGCCGGCGCCAGCTGTTCAGTTCGGTGTTCGCGCCGCTGCTGGGCGAGCGGCGCTCGGAAGGTCCGCTGGGCAAGGCGATCGACATCATGGCGATCTTCGCGACGCTGTTCGGCTCGGCCGCGTCGCTGGGCCTCGGCGCGCTGCAGGTCGGCGAGGGCATGCGCTACGTCGGCTGGGTCGGTGAGGCGGGCACGGCGCTGCTGGTGATGGTCATCGCGGTCCTCACCATGGGGTTCGTCGCATCGGCCGTGTCCGGGATCGCCAAGGGCATCCAGTGGCTGTCGAACATCAACATGGTGCTCGCGGCGGTGCTGGCGTTCTTCGTCCTGGTGGTCGGCCCGACCGTGCTGATCCTCAACCTGGTGCCCGGCGCGATCGGCGACTACCTCCGGGAGTTCGCGCAGATGTCCGGGCGCACCGGTGCCACCGGCGGCGAGGCCATGCAGACTTGGCTCGGCGGCTGGACGATCTTCTACTGGGCATGGTGGATCTCGTGGACGCCGTTCGTCGGCATGTTCATCGCGCGGATCAGCCGGGGCCGGTCGATCCGGCAGTTCGTGGCCGGCGTGATTCTGGTGCCGAGCGTCGTGAGCCTGTTCTGGTTCGCGATCTTCGGCGGCGCGGCGATCCAGCAGCAGCGCGAGGCGCTGGCGGCGCAGAACCTCTCGCCGCAGCAGATCGCCGAGCACAACGCGAACGGCACGCTCGCCGACGTGGTCAACGCGAACACGTGGGTGTACAACACCGACGGCAACCCGCAGGCGATGACGTTCGCGTTCCTGGAGCAACTGCCACTGTCCACACTGGCAGCGATCCTGGTGATCCTGCTGGTGTCGATCTTCTTCGTCTCGGGCGCGGACGCCGCGTCGATCGTGATGGGCACGCTGTCCCAGGGCGGCTCGGTGCATCCGAAGCGCAACGTGGTGATCTTCTGGGGCGTGCTGATGGGCGGCGTGGCCATCGTGATGCTGCTCGCCGGGGACGGCAGTGCCAACGCGTTGACAGGCCTGCAGAACTTGACGATCATCGTGGCGGCGCCGTTCGCCATCGTGATGATCGGCCTGTGCTGGTCGCTGTGGCGGGACCTGCGCACGGACCCGTTGGTGCTGCATGAGAACGAGATGCTGCGCGCCATGCGCGAGCCGGACGACGAGGACGGCGAGCACCACATGCGCCGCCGCCTACACCTCGGCCGCCACTGACGCCGTGGCCTGACCC